>LFSA01000045.1 GCA_001512635.1 Pelotomaculum sp. DTU098
CTGCCTTATAAAGAATAAAACTGAGAAAAGGCGGTGAAAATTTTCCATACTAATCGATTTATACCGATTTCTTTATTTTTAACTTAGATACCTTAAATCCCAAAAGATTTAATGCCCTAGTCGTTTGCATAAAGTTTAGTTTTGTAAAAAACGGAAGTGACTCCGGTAATTGCTTAGTGGATTCATCAATAAAGGCGAACACAATTTCGTAGTCACTTGGATTAGGCTTGGTATCTGGAAAATACTTTGCAAAATGTTTATTTTCTTCAGAAACAAGCTGGCGTACTTTTCTCCTAAATTTTTGGTCTTGCAAAAAATTTTCTGCTGATACCCTACCTTGCGCAAATAAGTGGCTTAAGGTAGAAGAACCTCTTTTAGGTTTTACGTGAATAAACTGCCCATTTTCGGTAAATAAATCGCATAGCTCTATTTTATCTCTAGCAGTATCACATTGTATTAGTTTTCTATCCATTAGAACAGCACTTTTCATCTTCTTTGCGGCACGTTTGTTATATTCAGTCTCGTTTTCTGACCCTCGGCAGTCGGGCATTTCTACTTCTGCATCCGGAATATCTTTAACAAAATTTGACACGGTTTTTGCAAAATTAGTTTCAATATTAAACCATTTTCCCATTGTTAATACATAAAGCTCTTCGTCCAAAAACGTTTCAAAAATAATGCTATCGTAAAGCTTCCACATTGGGATAAGGTCTTCTTCTGCGGATATTTTTACTAGAATTTTACATTTCTTCAACCTTTTCAAGTCAAGTTTTTCAGTCTCGAAAGTTCTCAAAAAAACTTCTACCTCTAAATCCGGATAAATATCATCCGTCTTTTTATTGGTTGAATACTTGAAGCCTTCAATTCCGAGCCAATCAACTATCTCAGGCGGGGCAAGATGAATTTTCTCAAATTCTCCTTTTTTAAGACGCTCTATTAACAATGTGTCAAGTTTTTCTAAAGTAATAGGGTCTCTAACTTCAGATAGGTTGTCTATCCAGTGAAATTGTTCCTTGTATTTATCGCTATAGTAAGCAGCTAAAAACTTTGGCAGCTTTTCTTTTAAATCACGAAAGAACATTTTTGCGTTAAATACAAGGGCATCCTTCCCGGTAATCCTTGCAGCTAAAGTTTGGTCTAACGGTTCGCCCGTTACCATACGCATTAAATCGCGCAGAATATCTAACCCAAACGCATCCATCGAAGAGCTTTTACTTGTTTGTTTTCTGGTTTGAATTGTCAGCTCCTCAATATTAGACGTGTCTAAACTTCTAAGCTTCGATGGGTCAACTGTGTTTAATGTGACCTTTAGTCCAAAGCCACGCTCATAGCAATCATCCTTAAGCATATAGTGTCCATATCCGAATGCAATTGCGAATAGCCTTTCTTCACAGTTAATAAACAATAATGCTCTTGTAGAAGCATTGTGTACTTCTTTAATTTCTTCATTACTTCCCTCTTGTAGAAAAGATAGCCATTTAGGTTGTTTTTCTCTGACTTCTCCAATGATAATTATGCCCGGCATATCTAGTTCTGGTGATATGTCGTATTTATCGTAATCAATTTTTTCTTTCAAGCAATCTTCCCAATTATGAAACTCCGGCTTAATTAGAAACACCACTAATTGACGGGATTTTGGTTTTACCATATTTTATAATCCTTTCTCCCTTTTCTCATAATTTGCCTATACATGGTTGAAAGAATAGCGCATTATTTTTTAAATTCGACATTATTACATATATTTCCTGCAACAATTATTAGTGTTTAATGACCTTCACACGTCCCTCTCCTGTTCCCTGTAAAACTGAAAAAACGGACGCAACAGTCCGCTTTCAGGTTGTTACTATTGGATTGTTAATGTTAGACTTACGACAATTTGATAATTATAATGAACGGTAGCGAATCTAAATTTAAGCGAATCCTAAATACTGAAAATAATTTACACTCCCCAAAGGAAGGTACCGCTCTTTATCACGTTCTCCCATTAACAGCTCATCCAAAGCTTTGAGTACATTCTTCAAAACCTCAAGATACGTTTTCCCTAACTCTTGAAATAAATTTATCTCGAGTTCCCGGAAGGATATCTTTAATAAATCTCGTATTTGTACCATAGCGAGTGGTCATCTCCTTTCAGTTGGCTCGCTTACCAAACTAATTGGAGATCGATTCCCTCGTTCCTTCTTTTTTTACCTGTTTTTACTGCTCCCCATCCAGAAAACCCACATTAATTTTACTCATACATCGCATAGCTGATAACAAAATACTACGGTTAATCAGAAGATGGCTTGCAGCCCCGGTAGTGGAGCCGGGTAATCCCCGGCAGGGTAAAAAGAAAATATGTGGAACCCCTCAGGGCGGCGTTATTTCACCACTTCTGGCTAATTTTGCATTAAACAAACTGGATGTAGCCTGGTATAGGCCCGGAGGGCCTTTCGAGAAATACAATGCACGACTGGTGAAATATGCCGATGATTTTGTAATCATGGCTAGGTATATAGGCAATCCCATTAAGAACGAGGTTGAAAACATCATTTCCTCATTGGGTTTAACTCTAAATGAAAAGAAAACTAGTGTAATCAACCTCAAAGGCGGAGATGCCCTAAACTTTCTTGGTTACGATATCAGGCTCAGGAAGAATAGTTCCCACGTGCTTCTCAGACCTGCATCCAAGGCATGTTCCCGCCTAAGGGCGCGCGTCCGTGAAATTATCTCCCGTGAACGACTGTATCATGGCATTGATGGTATCATCGCCGAGATAAACCCTGTACTACGGGGTTGGAAACAATACTTCCGAATGGGTAACGTAAATCATATTTCTGGAAGCTGGATTACCTGATTTCGGCCTGTTTCTACCGGGTTTGTCGCAAACTAGTCAGCGGAAAAGCAAGACTTTCAAGCCAGGAGTCTTTATCACCCTTAAAAATTAGGGTTATACAGCTTGGCCGTCGACTAACCTGTGAATGCCTGACTTAAAGGTGTCGGATAGCCGTATGAGGGAAAACCTCAAGGACGGTTAGATGAGGGGCTCCTGGTTTGAATGATAACGGTGAAGCTAGTGAGGCACTCCCAGAGGAAACGGGGAGAAACTGATAGTCTGCACCTAAAATAATTCAGGCCAGGGCCTACTCTACTTAAACTCGTCTTCGAAGATATAATCTGTTTCGGCAAAAACCGCTGCCACGTCACCGAAATCATATTCTGTATGTTTAATAATTTTTTAATAACTATTCCTTTAGTTCAGTAGTCTCTTCACTCTAAATAGTTGTTTGATATAATGATTATACAAGCTAGTGTTATGAGTGATGGTAGTGGTGAACAGGCGGGTTTTTAGAGGGGTACGATAACAGGTATACAATACAGTAGATTGAATAAAACAGTTATTTAGTTTATTTCGGTTTATGGTATTCTGACAAAAGAATGCTTTATACTTTAAGATAATCGAAAATTCTTTGCGTTTTAGAAAGATGATAAGAATGAAAGGGATAAATTTAATGCAAAGAAAAAATATAGACAGGCTTGAGAACGAAAAAGATCTGGTCAGGCAAGCCTTATCGGACAAACAGCGTTTTGCGGCAATTTATGACCACTACTATCCGAGGATTTACAATTATATACGCCTTCGCGTAGACTGCAATGCTGTGGAAGACCTTGTAAGCCAGGTATTTGAAAAGGCTATCTCAAAGCTAGAGCATTATTCCCCACAAAAAGGAGAGTTTTCAGTCTGGTTGTTTACTATTGATGTTAATACGGTAAGAGATCATCTGCGGGCTCAAAAACGTTGTGTTATCAATTTTACAGCAACTATGAAAGAATTGGCAGAAGTACATGAACCGAATATAGAAGAAAAAATACTTCAGTATGAAACCAAGGATAAGTTGCTAGATGCATTAAAACGTTTAAGCATCCGGGAACAAAACATAATTGCCTTAAAATTTTGGTGGAACCTGACCAACCGTCGGATTGCGCAGATGATAGGTTTAGATGAAAATAATGTGGCGGTTATCCTGTTCCGGGCGCTGAAACGTCTTAGAAAAATACTGACTGATAAGCACTGCCTGTGAATCCTGATGACTTATATAAATTAGAGGTATACTCAAGATAACGAGCGAAAAGTATTATCCCGCCGTACCGCTCTTCCCGGGCGGTGTTTGCCTTAACCAGTGTGTTGTTTTTTTTGCCTATCATCCAGCTCAGGTCAGCAAACTGTTATACCCCTGCGGCCGGTGTCAGGGGCAGGTCCTGCCGGGAACCCACCATTCCGGCAAAGAAATGCGGTAACTGTAAAGGACTGATTTCGGCACCGGCAATAAAATCCACTTCCAATTAGTATCTCATCCAGCCTGCCACCCTAACAATTTTCTCCTGGTCTATACTCAAACGTTTAAAAAATAATGAAAGAATGTAATACTTTTATTGTTAAAACGTATTTAAGAATGGAAGTAAAACCAACAGAATTCAAATTACAGAGTAGGTCTGGCAGGTAACTCTTCTGGCATATCTTCAATTTAAGGGAGGTAAGTAAAGATGAGTGAAAGACCTAAATTTATTTCACGTGAGGTTGAAGAAAGAATCATCGAGAAAGCACGGGAAGATGCAGATTTTAAGAGGACCTTGCTGGAAAAACCGCATGAAGCCATTGCCCGGTTTGGGGTTCAAGTTCCTGAAGAAGTGGAAATAAAGGTTGTTGAAGAGTCGGCCAAGGTATTATACCTGGTCCTGCCGGAAAATCCTGATGAGTTAACTGACAAACAGTTGGATGAAGTTTCCGCCGCGGGTTACTGCCTCAACAACGGGATAATAGAGATAGAGTGTAGTAGTGGTTATAGTGTTGCTAATATCCCATCAAGTGATCGACTTAAACGACTCTAATGATCTATCGTCAACTGACTCCACCAACCATCCTAATTGCAGGGCTTATGTTGGCCGGCATACCACAGCAGTAAGAATTTGTACCGGACACAAAAGACGGGACTGAAATCATTTCTTTCTTAAAATCCGCAGGTTGGAAAGGGGATTATAAACCTATGGCGCATGTAACTGGTGTGTTGGGCAATATATTTGATTATTTTATACTGAGCTTTGATGTAGCGGCGGGTATTTTGCCCAAGGTAGGGATAGAGTGTTGCTTTCACAAAAAGAAACAACCAAATCGTGAAAAGCGTTGGAGGACGCTGGTAGAACACCTGGTTGGATAAAGCATCTGTACGCCCGGTAAAGGCGAGGGTTTGCTTTCTTTTATAGCCCGGAAACAGCCCCGGTTTTTAAGGATGACGCGGGTAGCCCAATCCGGCTTCCCCGTCGTCCTCTATTAATGACCCGGGGATTGCACCACCTGAAGTTTATTATTGAGCCGGAAAAACCATTGTCCGTAAAGGCTTACCTGTGGGCCTTGGTTAAACCGCTGAGTTAAATTGCTTTCCCCTGGGTTAGAACGTTTAAAGGGGCTTAAAGACCTGCGAAAAAAAGGAGTAAAAACGATGAAACCTTCAAATTACAACTTTATCTGGGCCACTGACGACCCGGATAAGGTAATGGTCTTTAACAGCCTGACTACTTCACTGGTTGAGGTAGGTAAAAAATATGCAGACTTATTTGCGTTGGGTGATTTTATGCAGAGTCTTTATAGTATATATTGAAATACTCTGCTCTGAAAATCACAAGTGGAAAATCAATAAAGTCGCGGTCTTTCTTTGGGTTTACACTCGGAGAAACGGAAAAAGCTTTCTAGCCGTTAGTTTTCAACGGTATAGAGAGCTTTATGTGTTTATCTATGTCATGTACCTGGTCATAAAATATTACATGGATTCAAGAAAATTTCATCTATAACTATTACCTAGTAATTACAACTGACAACTTTTATGTTAAACTTCATTACTAACAGGTCTTTTTAATGAAACTAATAGAAAAACGATAATACTGTGTAATACTCTAAAAAGTAAATCGTATTACTAATGGAGGGTAAAAAACAGATTAAGGCTTGGTCCTGAAAAAGGTCGCAAGACCTCTTCCCATTTTATGCGTGGTCTATCCACAAAAACTATTACCTGCCCACGAAGGGGACTTGTAACAGGTGAAAAGACAAGTATGTTTTCTGGTGTTAATTATCCTGGCCCTATTGTTCCTACCGGGCTGCAAAAACGGTGCGACCAAAGGGGAAATAAACGAACAAACCGTCACTGGCGGAGAAGATACCATCAGGATAGGTTATTTGGGAGATAAGGGCGGCTACGGCGGCAGCGAATGCCTGAAGGGAATTCGCATTGCCGTTGATGACATCAACAGGTCCGGGGGGTTGCTGGGTAAAAAAGTGGAACTGATTGAAGGGGACCATGGCGGCAAATCCTCCGAAACTGTCAGGGTGACCCAGGAGCTGGTGGCTCAAAAAGTGGTGGCGGTGATCGGCGACAACACCACCGGCATCACCAAACTTGCGGCTACCGTCTGCCAGGACAATAATGTGGTGTTGATCTCCCCCACTGCTTCCGGTAGCGGGGTGGTGGAGATGGGCGACTATATATTCCGGATTGCCT
>LFSA01000110.1 GCA_001512635.1 Pelotomaculum sp. DTU098
ATGGATACGAGGGGCATTATGGCAGGTTTCAGAGTCCGGCCAGTAATCTGGTAAGCTAGCTTGCTTGGAAGGCCCGCCGGTGGCAAAGCAGGGTCTCCCGGGCCGGTCACCCGGTATAATTCGCTTGTTTTTTGCCTGTTGAGGTATTCCTCCTTTCACTTTCTGGAGTAATAGCCCAGGTAATACTCTATGTACTTCCGGACTTCTTCAGCTGGTTTGTAGATCCCAAAGTGGCCCTCGCAGAGGATGTCCGCATTTAAATTGATTAGCTTGCGCATGGATTCCCGCCACAATTTCATATTTGCTCCCCAGGAGGAATCAAACGGCCCGTGGATATCCTGGCCGAATAAGATCCTGGCCCCGTTTACATCCAGATAAGGGCTGATTCCCCCCGGAGTGTGGCCGGGGGTATGCAGGCAATGTAAAGCCCTGTTTCCTACGACAACATCCTGCAGATCACCCTTTAACACTATATCCACCTGTACGGGGCGGTAATTGACCCGGTAGTACCATGCCGCAGTCAGTTCAGGCTTTCCCTCAGAAACCGCCTTGCAATCCAGCTGGTGACACACCACCTGCGCTCCCAGCTCCCGGAAATAGGACAAACCCCCTATGTGATCAATGTGCCCGTGGGTAACGATGATGTATTTCAGCAGGGATTTGTCCAAACCAAGTTTTTCGATGTTCTCCAGAATAGACCGGCTTGAATACCCGAGACCCGCATCCACCAGGGCCAGCTCGGTGCCGCCGTCAACAAGGTAGACACAACAATCACGACCATCTGTTATTTGAGGCCCGCCGACAATATACACACCTTCAGCAACCCGCTCAGGTTTTTTCATTACGAAAAATACCCTCCCTCCTATGATGGTTGTCGCCCGTAACCCGAAAACACCCCTCTATTAGGTGCTTTTACCACCTTCTCATTCCCATCCTATTTTTTCCCTTTGCGACAGCTGCAGTAACCCGGTTTTTCGCCCTCAGGTATTATTTCCACCACTATCATTCTATCCAGTATCTCCTATTAACACTTGAATATCGTAATCTCTCATATCCTCCTCTATATTAGTAACAAATCATGTCCAGCTGAATAATTTTGTTTATTTCCACAATCTCAACATCATCCTCTAATCCCATGGCCCTCAGCTTTCGCTGCTCGTAGTTCATAATAAGGTATTCCACAACACAGCTATTATCTTTTACGAGCCATCTACCGACCTTGATCAACTGTCATATCTCGCTGATTTAGGGATATAAACACTCTTTGTTCTTAACGGTCAATGTTCCTAACGGTAAATGGTTTCGGACTAAATGCAGATCATTCCTCTTGCAGAATTAGTAAAACCATCCCAAAAAATAGACATTATTCTTCCTCCTGCTGGTGTCGCGCCAGCGGCATGTATGTCTAACATAAAAATACCAGATCCTTACTCACTAACCAGTCATTCTGCCAATCCAAAAGTAACTTCGTTAAGAAAATTTTATGGCACTTAAACCAAAAAACCGTTTACAAACCCAGGTAATGGTTATATAATCTTATTGTACTAACTGTATTATTTATGTTAGTACAATAAGTACTGAAAGGAGGGGTTCTATGTTTGAACTGAACCTGCGCAGCCGTGCGCCCGTGTATGAACAGCTGGTGGAAAAAATTAAAGAGCTGATCATCAACAATGTGCTGAAACCAGATCAGCAATTGCCGGCCGTACGGGTACTGGCAAGTGAGCTGACCATCAACCCCAACACAATCCAGAAGGCTTACCGGGAACTGGAACACCGGGGTTATATTTATTCCGTGCCCGGCAAAGGCAGTTTTGTCAAACCTGCTGTTCCAGGTACCAACAATGCCAGGCTGCAGGCTCTGGAAAAGGAGCTGGGGAAAATTATATCTGAAATGCTCTATCTGGGTGTACCCCCTCAGGAAATTATCAACATGGTCAAAAAGCAGTTAGCTAACAAAGAAGGAGGTAAGCTGGATGATTGAAATAGAAAGGGTCAGTAAGTGTTTCCAGGAAACGGAAGCCCTGAAGGAAGTCAGCCTGTCAGTGCGCCAGGGTTCCATTTACGGCCTGGTCGGTTCCAACGGAGCCGGAAAGACGACTCTTTTAAAGGTTCTGGCCGGCATTTACAAACCGGATTCGGGCACACTCACCATAGATTCTCAACCGGTATTTGAAAACTTCCCCATCAAGGCACGCACTGCTTTTATTCCCGACGCGCCATATCATTTCCCCAACTTTACGATTAAAGATATGGCTCATTTCTATGCCCGGGTCTATCCCCGGTGGAACCAGGCCCGTTTCGATAAACTGGGAGAAGTTTTTAACATGGAGACTAAACGGCGGATCAGAACCCTGTCCAAAGGGATGCAGCGCCAGGTTTCCTTCTGGCTCAGTTTGTCCTTGATGCCGGATGTACTGATCCTGGATGAGCCCCTGGACGGTTTGGACCCGGTGATGCGGAAAAAAGTAAAGAACCTCATTATTCAGGATGTGGCAGAAAGAAATATGACCGTAATCATATCTTCCCACAACCTGCGCGACCTGGAAGACATCTGCGATTACATAGGTATTTTACACCAGGGGGAAATGCTGCTCCAAAGGGATTTAGATGACTTAAAATCAGACGTGCACAAAATTCAAATTGCCTTCAGGGACGATCCGCCCCCGGACCTGCTGCAGGGGCTGCAGGTGCTGTATCAGGAAAAAAGAGGCAGCGTGCTGATTCTCATCGTCCGCGGCCCTTTTAAAGAAATAATCAGCCGCATGGAGTCGTATCACCCGGCAATTCTGGACATTCTGCCGCTCACCCTGGAGGAAATATTTATCTACGAAATGGGGGATAGAGGCTATGAAATCAAAAACGTCCTTTATTAGCATGGGCATTCTGCTCAATGATTTTAAAAGGTTTTCCTGGATCGGTGCCGGCTACCTCCTGGCCCTCCTGGCAATTGTTCCCCTGAAGATCCTCATGCTGTACAGCAGGGCCCAGGATCTCCGGATAAATGACACAACTGCCTATTTACGCATATTCCAGTTTGATTATTACTCACCAATTCAGATCCTGGTACTGATTGTAGTTCCCGTGCTGACCGGACTGCTGTTGTTTCGCTATTTACAGGACAGCCGGGCGGCAGATATGGCCCACGCTTTACCTGTCAGGCGGGAAGCCCTCTATAACACCCATGTCGTTGCAGGCCTAATCTTTCTCTTTGTACCGCTTATCCTTACCGCCCTGGTCTCCTGGGGCCTGGTGTCCGGTCTGGGAATTGAAGATGTAAAGGGCATAAATATTCTAACCTGGTTAGCCAATTGCCTGCTGTTTAACCTGTTGTTTTTTATCTGCTGCGTGGCTGTGGGTATGGTTACCGGCATGACCACCTTGCAGGGTGTTTTAACTTATATACTGCTGTTCCTGCCCAGCGGGCTGTCCGTACTTTTGCTGCATAACCTGAACCAGTACGTCTACGGTTTCGCTTACGATTACTATTTTTCATCCAAAATAGAATACCTTTCGCCTCTGACCAGGCTTACCGATATCGCCAGAAATCCTTTTCAACCCGGAGAAATTGCCATTTACCTGGGCATCAGTATCCTTTTGTACTTTGTTGGCAGAAGCCTTTACCTGCGGCGACATACCGAAACGGCCGGCAGCGCCATTACCTTCCAGGTGCTGCGCCCTGTTTTCAAGTACTCGGTAACCTTTTGCTTTATGCTGCTGGTGGGAAGTTATTTCAACGCGGTTCAAGAAAGTTGGGCCTGGACCTATTTTGGTTACTTGATTGGTTCCCTCCTGGCCTATTTCCTGATTGAAATACTCTTGAACAAATCCCTGCAGGTATTTCAGGGACGCCAGTTCAGGAATTACGGCATTTACGCCCTGGCCATGGTCGTACTGCTGGGCCTCTTACATTTCGACTGGACCGGTTATGAAAAAAGACTGCCCCCGATTAGTGAAATAAAAAGCGTCTACATGGACAGCTCATTCTACCCTTTAATCTACCAGCCTTCCAGTGATCCGGCTGCCCAGGCTGTTGACTATATTTACACACCGGTCAAGGCCATCTATACAGATCAAGAAAACATAGCCCGTATTCATGCGCTGCACCGGCAAATAATCGCCAACGGCCCGGATCATAAAAAACCCTCCCTGTCTCAAAGGAGGAACACGGAGCGCATCTGCCTGGCCTATGAACTGGCCGGCGGCAAGCGTATGTACCGGCAGTATGATATTTACATCCCGGATTATACCGGCAATTTGAAACCGATCTATGAATCGCGGGAATATAAAGAAATGCATAATCAAATATTCAGCGTCAATCCGGCTGAAGTCGACTTTATAGATATTATTGATTATGAGTCGGACAAGCACTTGCGCCTGGTCGATCCTGAGCTAATTGCCCAGGCCATCGAACATCTGAAGACCGACATCTATGCTGAAAACTACGAGGAAATAGTAAATATAAACAGCAAACCACCCTGGGCTAGTATCAACTTCCATCTTAAAAACATACAGACCCGCTCTTACAGCCAGGAGTGGAAAAAAACATACACCAATTTCGAACAGTGGCTCAAAGATACCGGAAAATATGAACAGGCCCGGCTGCTCCCGGGAACGGATATTACTTGCGCCTATATAGACAGGATTACCGCAAGGGACGAAAAAGACATCGAAGTACCCTATGTAAAAGCGCGGCACATTGTTCTTGCGGAATTGGAAAAAAGGCCCGGGATCTTAAAAATCACCGACCCGGAACAACTGGAGTGGTGTCTTAGAGAGTATTTTAGAAACGGCGAACAGGCAGCCTACGAAATATTCTTTATCCGCAATAACGGAGATATAATCTCCGGCTTCCTGGGAGAAGCCGGCACCCCGGCTTTTATCCAAGAGCACTTTGCCAGGTAGAATAACAGGCGGGACAGGAGACAGGTATCCTGTCCCGTTCCATAATGATTAATAATTAATCGCTACTTTGAGTTTTCTAATGAAATAAGTATCACCGCAGAAGGGTATTTTTTCCAAATAACCTTCTGCGGTCGTTTTTTATACTTTCAATCATTATTAAAACTATTAAAATACCGCCTGTCCAATCCTCTAACACGAGGTCATCTTTTTCCACAGCGGCTTTCTGCAGCCCTTGCGGCTCAAGGCCTCCAGGCACCGATTTGCAGGAGGTCCGTGAAAGGCCGGTTTTTCCGGTAAAAACACTTGTATTTCGCATTTTACATTATATAGTTTATTCTCACTATCTCCTCCATTCTCTTGTTTTCTTCAGATTAAACCCCTATGCAGTGCCTCCCCCCTTTTTGGGGTAAAAAGACCTCCTGCATTTATTCCTAAATTTTACATTCTACGTAATTTTATTTTTTCTTTCTCTCATAATGTCATAATTTCAATATTAGACCGCCTGAACTTATTAAAAAGTTTTAATCATAAGCCTGTGCCGTATTAGCATATAGCTTGTAAGCTGTATTAACACATAGCATGTAAAAATTACCCTTTGAATGAATTGAGCTTTTTGCTTATTGAACTTAACCTGTGAGGCTGGGGAATCATATAATAAACTTTTCTTTAACCACTTTTAATAATGATTCCCTTGTGTTTAGTGCCGGATCTTCTAACACAAGCTCCAACAGGTTTTTACTAATTGCACCTATTTGCGGACCCGGCGGAAACCCCATATCGATAAGATCCCGCCCACTTATAGCCAGGTCTTTGACACCTAACGGTTCCTTTCTGTCCAGAATTGAGTTTGCCTCTTCACTCATTCTATCGACTGCGCTGGTGTCGAAAGGTCTGGCAGAGCCCTTGATATCAGCTAATTGCAGTTCAAAAAGATCGTTCAGGTTTTCAGCGCCGACCCTTCTGATTAACCTTTTAATACCGGAGGTTGAAATCTGGGTATACCTGCTGGTATGCTCCTTAATAAGGCTTGTTACGGAGGCAATTGTTTCGTTGCTGAACTTCAGCCTGTTTAGTATAACCCTCGCCATCTGCTCTCCAACGATATTGTGGTTAAAGAAGTGGCCCTCACCCTTTTCGTCCAATGAGAAAGTTACGGGTTTGGCAACATCGTGCAAAAGGGCAGCCAGCCTCACATTCAGGATCGCCGGTGTATTGTCCAGGACAGCCAGGGTATGTTCAAACACATCCCTGTCGTGATGCCTGTTTCGCTGCTCAAAGCCCACGCACTCTGTAAGTTCCGGTATTATATGCCGCAGCAGGCCGCATTCCTGCAGCAACCTAACCCCGCGGCCGGGGCTGCCGCTCAGCAATATCTTGCAGAGCTCGTCGCGCACCCTCTCTGCCGCAGTTTCCTTTATCAAATGGTTATTTTCTATGATTCCCGCCTTCGTCTCTACATGCAGCCTGAAGTCCAAATTTACAGCAAACCTGACTGCCCTCATTAGCCTCAATGGGTCTTCCCGGAAGCGCTGCTCCGGTTTGCCGACCGTCCTTATAACCTTATTCTTTATGTCATCAACACCACCGAAGTAGTCATATACTTTCCCATTGATATCCATCGCCAGGGAGTTCATAGTGAAATCCCTTCTGGAAAGGTCATGTTCCAGGCTCTTAAAAGAAGTGACTTCGAAACTCGCATTATTTTCAACCACAATTACCGTGCCGTGCTTTTCTCCCACAGGTATCACTTTATCAAAAATTTCTTTAACCTGGGCCGGGGATGCTGAAGTTATTATATCGTGGTCATGAGGTTCCCTCCCCATGATCATGTCCCTGACGCTGCCGCCGACCAGGTAAGCCTGATAACCCCCTGACAACAACCTCTTCATAATCATCTTTACACAACTTGGTATTTTCATAAAACTCCCTTGTATTCATAAAATATTAAACAGTGTAAAACAAGTTTAGAGTGCTTAAATTACATCCTCATGGTTTTCTGTCCTATTTGAAATGTCCTTGACTTGTTTTCATTCCTTTCATCTTTTAATTGTTTAAATTTTTTATTCAATTGCTTAAATGTCAGAAAAAACAATAAACCTATACTTAACCACATAAATGATAATATTGCAATTAAAACACAAAGATGTGTACTCCAAGGTGGAGGATATCTTTTTTCTATGAAAAATGTAAATATATTCAACACGGCAGCTGTTGATGTAAGCCCAACAAAGATAGTTTATAGAATCATTACAAATTTTTGAAATATGCTTTCTTTTCTCTGTTCTTCCTGAACTGACAGGTCTGCAAGAATTTCAAGTTCAAAATGCAGTTCATGAAGCATTTCTTCTATTCCCAGTATTTTTCTGATTCTTCTATATAAAACGTCTTGGTGGTCCACATTGCTGACTTGTTGAAATACGGAACGCAACCTGAAGTCAGCAATACGCTTACGCATATTGAGTATATTATTGCCGGAACGTGAACCTACCCTACTGCAAAAATTTAACAAAGCAAATCGCTGGTGCAGCGCTAATATATAAATGTAGTAATAGGAATTCTGTAAGTTTTTTTGATATCCAGTGGTCATAAACTCATTGGTTGTATTATCATCAACCAAGTAAACAATATTGTTCAGACCTTCTGTAGATATGCCCCAATAGCTATTTTCAAAAAACCTCAACACATTAGGATTATTTTCCAGATCAAATTCCTGAGGCGCTGGTTTGTAGGAAGGTTTGATAGCCCTGCGCATAAAAAACAGGAGTCTGCCCAGCTTTTCCTGCCAATCTTCTTCTTGCAGGAAAGACTTTCCCAGAATTAGAGCACTATAAACCAAAGCGGTGGAAGGTACTAGCTGTTCGCCAAATACCATTTCATGCTCGAAGTAACTGTCAACACCATAACATTCAATGATTTTGGATGTGGTGCTGGCAAGTTGTAGAGTCACTAATTCATCCTTCTTGTAATATTTAAACTCTAGATCCCTTTTCCTTTTTAGACTCTTGGAAAAACAATTGGCGTCGATGACCGTATCAACGCTGAGATCAGGTGCTTTCATAATTTTTTCAAAGGGATATCCTTTTTCACTGCCGGCAGGATTAGCAAGGTGCTCTATATCATAAACCAAAAAACCAACCTGAGTTTCAAAAAGGAATAGTTCTACCTGTAATATCCGCATATAATAATATTCTTTTTTCCTGCGCACCATATAAACCAGTTGATTTTCTAATGGGAGATTATACTTTATTCTTCCATCTTCGGACATAACATAATGATGACCGATGGTCTCCTCCCATTCATTATTACCATGTATTAGCCTCGATATATAATTGAACAACCGGTCAGTATTGAGATCCCTGGCAATCCAGTCAGGCTTACTATCATCACCAGGATTTAAAATCATTTCTACTGCATCTTTACTGTCCAATGTATAAGAAAAAGGTATAATTATTTTGTTTAACTGATAAACTATTTGTTCGGAATGATTAGCTTTCCTCCCCAATTACATGCCCCTTTCTACACGTCTGATATTTATCCCCCACAAGGTTTAAGCAAATCTTTACTCATGAGCATATTATGGATAAAAAAGAGGTGAAAACCGGATCAATTGATCATCTTGTATGTATAAACATTCTCTGTATCTCTCCCAGCCAGTATTTGCCTTCATCAGTTAATTCATAGACTGGAATACTTGGTTAATTTGATTGATAGTATCCTGAATATTTTCCTCTACTTTCTTCTTATCAACACCCTTAGGGGTAAGTAAGCTGTATTCATATACTGGCCGATCATATATGCCCTTCTGGAAAGGAGCGTATTTGTCATCATAACTGTCCTGAAAAAGTCATCCATCACGTCAATAGGTTTTTCAGCAACCAAAAGGTGGACTATCCCGCGGTTCATATAGGCTTCTATAGGCTTCTGTCAGGTCGTTTTCGTCTAATAACCTGCCATAAAGCATCTCATTATGCTCTTCCATTTTCATTACGGAATTATTCCACAAACCTCCCAGACAGCCAAAAAAACCCCTCTAAAGAAAAATCTTAAGAAAGGTGTACATTAGAAATCCTCTAAAACGAGGTCATCTTTGTCCACATTCTGGGATATCAAAGGGCACTGGGGGAAAAGTTCATGCTTCAATTCTTTAAAACGAGGTCATTTTTTTCCACAGCGGCCTCCTGGAGCCCTTGCGGCTCAAGACCTCCAGGCACTGATTTGCAGGAGGTCTGTGTAAGGCCGTTTTTTTGATAAAAATCCCTATATATCGCAATTTGCAATATATAGTTTATCTCCCGCTATCTCCTTCTTTCTCTTGCTCTTGTTTGCTTCAGATTAAATCCCTATGCAGTACCTCCCCCCTTTTTGGGGTAAAACGACCTCCTGCATTTATTCCATAAAAAAACAACTATATCCTCTTAGATTAAGAAAAAAAGATATTCACCCTAAATGTAGCTATTGTTAGTATTCTCTTTTAAAAACCTTAGCATCTTTCCCATCTTTTCCTGTTTTTCTTTTGTCTCAGCTATCTCAGCGGTTATTTCACCATTTTCGCACTTTATTACTATCATCCTTTTATCTGCTTCAATTTCAGGTAAATAGCGTGCCAGGAAAGCCCCTATGCTCCCATCGACCAGCCTTTCCCAGTCTCTTTTGTTTTTACACCTGCTGATACTCAATAACCAATCAATTATACTGTCATCAAAGCAAACTCTTATCCCCATTTTACGCAGACGCTCGGACAGGTCGTTAAGTAAATTGTGTTGTATCCAGTGGCGCGTTGCAAAGTCGGCAGAGACAGCGTGCGTGCAAACGACATCGACCTGTTCGAAAAACTCACTGCCTAGCTCTCTTTCTATGTCCCCGCGAAGGTCCTCCACCCTTGGTACAACATTTGTCCTGAAGCCGGTAACCTTCTTTTGCTCCAGGGTGATACTGGCAGTCACCAGCACTATGGTATCACTGAGATAAATTTTCCTTCCATTGGTATCGACCAGGACTCCTTCTGAAAGCATCTTTGTCACCAGTTCGCGCACTTTAGGGTGGCAAGAGTGAATATTCTCAAGCCGCAGGACGCAGCAAGGCATCTGAAGTACCCGGTGGATCGGGAGTGTTTCCCTGTAGCCAACATACCCCGGTGCTGCGCCGATCAGCATGGAAACATCGGTATGGTGCTGCATGCGGCTGAAGTCAATAGACACTGTCCGCTCCACTGCCCCGTACAGGCATTCAGCAATAGTTTCAGCCAGTTTTAAACTGTTGCAGGCTGCCTGTCCTAAAAGCAGCACAACGGCATTGGGCCTGCCGGGTTGCATGTCAAATCCCCGCATGGTAACACTTAGCCGGTTTAACAGATTAATAGCTTCATCTTCATTCAGCAGGCCGTCCTCTTTAATTTTTGTTTTCAGGCGATGCAGGCGTTCTTCCAGGTCAAGCGGCATCCCTGCAATGCGCTGGGCAACATATTCTGCGGTATCCTGATCAACCGTGTTTTTCCCCTGGGTTATGGCATGGGAGACACACTGCTCCAGTATATCAACAGCCTTGTCGGGAAAGTGCCTGTTCTTAATGAATTGCTGGGCGAAATACACAAGCCAGCGAAGGACATGATCAGACACCCATACTTTGCGCAATATTCTCAGTTCATCACGCAAAATTGACACTACTTTCAAAGTTTCCTCAGCGCTCAATTCCTGCACCCGGATGGGCTGGAAGCGCCGGGCCAGGGCCGGGTCCGGTTCAATAAAGCGATAGTACTCGTCTTCCGTGGTAGCCGCTATACAAGCTATGTCCCCCCGGGCAAGCGGCGACTTCAGCATGCTGGCAATGTCTGACGTGCCGGGTAAACCACCGGAGCCTATTATTGTATGTGCTTCATCAATAAACAGTATTACATCTGGCTGGCTGGCCTCGGCAAGCATTTCCTTCATTACTTTTTCCAACCCGCCGTCCTCCACCGCCATAGCCACCAGCACCGAGGGCTGCAGCTCATAAACAAACACATTACACAATTCCTTGGGCACTTTGCCCAGTACAATCTTATTGGCCAGCCCCTCGATTATGGCCGTTTTTCCTGAACCGGCAGGGCCAACCAGGATTGGGTTCCTTTTAGTACGGCGGCAAAGTGTCTCGATTATGAGCTGGATTTCTTCCTCCCTGCCGACCAATCTCCCCAGTTTCCCTTTACATGCCTCCATGGTCAGGTTCCTGCAGTATCTTTCCAGGATTTTGTATGATTTATTTCTACAATAGTACTGTCTTTTTAATGTTCTTTGAAATTTTCATCGATTATATCGAAGATATCATTAAATCTTTTTTCCATTTCTTCTACGGTGAATTCCTGAAGCGGACGGTATCCGGTTTTCTGACAGGCATCCTCTTCAAGTTCAGTGCCAATTCTTATATCTGTATCATTATCAATCCAATAACCTGCCTCTGCCAGGACTATTACCGCCAGGTCCCTTTCCGTGACCTCTCTTCTCCTGCGGATGTAAGCAATAAAGCCGGCTTTCCTTACAAGCTCCTCCTGGGACATTGGATCCCCGGCATCTTTTTCATAAAGCTTCTTATATAACGAATGTTTTAATGATGTGATATCAATCCCTTCGACCATTTCTTCCAGCATTCTGCCATGGATCTCTACAAGTCCTAGCAGCCAGTGATTCAATCCAATATAATTCACTTTATGTCTATATTTCAGAAAAATAAGCCTGGTTATTCTTACAACGCGTTCTGCGCCTGCTGAAGGGCCGAAGGTGGCTTTATCATCCCTTTTCAAACTGGTGGTATTCACGACCAGATCACTCCCATTGGGATAAAAGCTCTGAATTGCCTTACCAAATAAATATGGATCAAAAGACTTCTGCAAAAAAGTTAAAAAAATAAAGAAATCACCGTATGTGTTTCTTTGTAAGCAAAAACTCACTAAATATTGTTCAGGCACCGGTATCAGTAAGCCTGAAAGTACTTTTAACAAGTCGAAATCTTTCCTGATGCACTTTTTAATCTGGAAGATTACTGCTGCGTCCTTAAATCCTCTAAAACAATTATTCCTAAATTTTACATTCTACATGATTTTACTTTTTCCTTCTTGTATATATAAATTCTTCTTTGTTTCTCTATATTTAGATCATAGTTAGCTCAGTATAAGTTACTGATGTAAAATCAAAATAATTTGAGTTTCCATTCTCCAGGTGGGAAGATCAAAAGCCGACTGAGTAAAGCGCTGTATTATTTTAGAAGGGAACTGGAAGAGGGTCTATAATCACAGAGAGCCTCTGACATTCCCAGAGACTCTCTGACACACACTATATTCACTAAGACTCCCCGATATTTTCTGACACTTAGCTGCAGAGGATCCCCACAACCAAAAATAGGCCGAAAAGCGTATTCGTCTGGGCCACGCTTTTCATAGCGGGCATCATTTCCACCGGCAGCGTTTTGCCACGAAAGCCCCTTATCGCCTCAACAGCCTTGGGAACGCTGGCAAAGACAATGAGCAACCAGGGTGAAACCATCATCGACATAACTAAAAAAACAATCCAAGCATAAGAAAAAATAAACATTCCCGAGAGGAACTTTACGGCCCTGTCCCTGCCTAGAACAATGGCCAGAGTGCGGCGCCCGTGCTTCTTATCTCCTTCCAGATCCCGGATGTTATTCGACATTAAGATGGCACCGATCAGAATACCTGTGGGTATCGATAAAAGTATAGTTTTATGCTGGACCATACCGGTTTGGATAAAAAAGGATATGGATATAATAACAGGTCCCATAAAGAAACCTGCCAGAAATTCCCCATAAGGCGTAGCAGAAATCGGAAAAGGCCCGCCGGAATACAGGTAACCCATCAAGATGCAGGCAAGTCCAACCAACGCAACCAGCCAACTGCTCTTGAAACTTATAAATAAACCCAATAAAACCGCTATCGCTAAAAGAATGAGGCCTGTATAAAAAACTACCTTCTCGTGGATGCCGTCTCTAACAATTGTGCCGCCGATACCCACCGACTCTTTAGTATCCAGCCCGCGCTTGAAATCATAATACTCGTTAAAAACATTGGTGGCTCCCTGAATAAGCACACATGCGGTGAACATGGCTATGAAGAGGGAAAGATCTATACGGCCGGCTTCTGACAGGGCCAGGGATGTACCGATCAAAACCGGAATAAAAGAAGCCGTGAGGGTATGAGGGCGCATCAGGCGCCACCATACTTGCACTTCACCCCCACCCTTTAAAGGGGCTTTGGGCAATCCTTTGTCCTTCCTGAAAGTCTTGAACATAAGCTCTATCACCTCTTGATCAAGTCCATTCCTTAATCTCCTGATTACAAATAAAAATACCGGTATAAGAGCGAAACCTTCATTAACATAAACACCATTTGACGGTATTAAGTCGAACCCGGCTGCCGCCGGCATTGAAGCTGTTTACAAAAAGGGTGTTTTGATTAGGGCGGCAGCCCACAAATTCTTTATCCTCCCCGTGTGTTTCCCAGGGAGGATTAAGAAACTTTATTGGAAGGATTTACATGGTGGGTTCTACAGGGCGGTTTTTATAGTTTAGGAATTAGCGTCCTCTTACGCCTGATTGTACATTCCAGTGTAAATAAGAATCGCATCTCTTAGAAACACCGCTGCACCCGGCTGTATCCGGTCATAATAGGCAGCGAATCTCTCATCATCCACATACATCCGGGCAAGGCCGGCATGGGCTTCTTTAGTGTAATGATCCCAGTAAAAGCACAGCCACCGGCGATGCATATCCGCAGTTTTTTGGGCCAGCTCTCCTGCCGGGTCGCCTGTAGCCATAGCTACCTTAAGTGTTTCAAGCATTTCGGCGCCCAGTTTTTCTACTTCGGCAAACTGTGTTTCAGTCATGCTTCTTATTTTTTTATTTGACCTGTCGACCTGCTCATCTCCATACCTGGCCCTGATCTCCTTGCCATATTTCTTTTCATTTTCGTCAATCATTTTCTGTTTAAAGCCTTCAAATTTTTCAGGATCAGTCATACTGACTCTCCTTTCTATAGCAGCTATACTTTTATCAACATTTGCAATTAACAAATCCAGCTGTTTCCTTTTTTCAATCAGCTTTTCGCGATGTTCCCCGAGCGCCTTTAAACAGTCAAAAGAGGAATCATTTACTATATCTTTAATACTTTTCAGGCTTACGCCAAGCTCCCGGTAAAAGAGTATCTGCTGCAACTTGTCAACCTCAGCCTGACCGTATATGCGATACCCTGAAGAATTAATCCTGGCCGGTTTAAGAATTCCAATCTCGTCATAATACCTCAGTGTTCTGGTGCTGATGCCGGCCATAATGGCAAGTTTTTGTACTGTATATTCCATTGTCCCACCCCCTGACAAAGCAACTATACACCTTTACGCAACGTTAATGTCAATGGTTTTTTCCGGAGTCTTTATAAACACCTTGTCACAGGAGGCAATGGTCTTGTTAAAAAATTGTAGCTACCCGGGAAAACGCCGGTTCTCAACTGAATATTAGATTTATTCCAGGGATCTGGGCCAAAGGGTACATATGCCCAGTTACAACAACTGATAATCAATAATAGTGATAGCATAAAAACACACGCAAAACAAAGCTTGTAACAAATACCTTTTCTCTTTTCTTATCTATAGCATGATTAGACAGACATCCGCTGGCTAAGGTAGCTTAAATAAAGGTAGCTTAAATATATGTTTTTTATCATTTATTGAAAAACCCTTTGGACCAGAAACATATAGACTATTGTTCCCGTACCAATGCTTAGGAGGACATTGTTTTTCCAGTAATGCAGCAGCGCAATGCAGGTAATGGCAACTGCCTCCGGTAGACCGAATGGCGATTTCAGCAAGTTGACATCTTTCAGGCAGTACACCACAAGCAAACCAATTGCTGAATAGGGCAATACATTGCCAAGATAAGTGATATAGGGGTGATTGCCATTTTTGCCGGAGAATAAAATAAAAGGTAAAAACCTGGTTATAACAGTTCCTAGAGTTGCCATCAAAATAATGATCAAAGTTTGAACAGGTGTTAAAGTCACGCTATTCCCTCCCCTGTCATTTTCTTTCGGAACACGGTCAGTACTGCCAGTATTGCAAACATGGAAGGAATAATAAAATTGCTTCGCCCGAAAATAATCAAACAGATAACAGAGCATAAAACCCCAATTATAGCAGGACCATGGTTTCTTTGAGTTTTCCATTGGCCGATGAATATTACAACAAAGAGTGCTGTTAATACAAAATCGAGACCTTTCGTATTAAAAGAAACCATATAGCCTAACAGCCCGCCAAGAGCTGAACCAAGTACCCAATAGCTATGGTTAAGCAAGGTGATGAAAAACATAAACCAATTTCGATTTACTCCCTCCGGCGGGTTTGTGGAACATAAAATAGAGAAAGTTTCATCGCACAGGCCAAAGATAAGGTAGGGTTTGAATTTTCCGGTATCTCTGTACTTATCCAGCATCGAAATCCCATAGAATAAATGCCGTGCATTTACTATCAATGTTAATAGCAATACGTATATGGGATTAAAGACTGATGTAAGAAAATTAACTGTAACGTACTGTGCAGAGCCGGCAAATACCAATAAGCTCATCAACACCGTCCAACCTAGCCCATAACCTTTGGTGTTCATTAAGATTCCAAAGGCAATACCCAGGAAAGTAAAACCTGTAAAAACAGGAATGGTATGAGGAAAGGCTGCTTTTAATGCTTTGGTTATTTCGTTCAATTTCTAAGACCTCTCTAATATTCGAAAATGGTACAGAAACTGTTTTTATTCCAACGGGCCATACTCGCCAGAAAGGCCGGTGGTAACCCAATTTTTAGATAGTTCCAGATTTCTAGATTGCATTATATTCCATTAATTTTAAATGCTTTGTCATAGCTTTAGGGTTCAATTAACATTTTATGCCATCCCCTTCCCACGGCAACTCCTCGGTCTAAGGTTTTTTATTTCGCTTATGTTATATAATACAAAATATTATATTGATGTAAATGCAGTATTTGGTTTTATTCTTTGTTAAGCAAATGCAAAAGTCTAACAGCATAATTCGGCAGGAAAAACAAGAAAGATATGGGTAATTCAAGATTTTAATGGCGATCCTACAGCCTAAGAAACCTTTTGCCGGTACGTCCGAAGGATTGTACATAACCCATGCATTGCCCTATATATTTCCTCCAATTTTTTTGTCCACTTGACAGAATGTAATTCAACAAAAATATAACGACTTCTTACTGCTTGCTACCCTTAGTTACAAATTAGTGCAGGTAATCCTCCCCTCCGCCCCTTGGCTGGCACGGGCTTTATTGAGCCGCAACCTCTTTTGCCTCTCCTACATCAATAATATTAAAATTTCTTATCAATAAAGACTTATCAATAAAAATATTAGATTGTTCAGATAAAGGAATTATATGTTCAGCGTCAAATCCTAACATGAGTTTGGGACATTCTTAGTATTGGCAGTTGAGTGACTAATAAAATTAAAAAGGAGAAATGCTGCTATGGCTGATCATCGTAAGATGTGGGAGTCCCTCGGGCTGGACATGGAGTCGCACGACCAGTTGATGAACGTATTGCCGTCAACCTACGGCACTGTTTACCTGAGCCAGGAAAACAGGCCGAAGGGCATGGAGTACTTTGATTTTGTGGTCAATGAGGTGCACGGCCAGCGCATCCAGGAGCTGCAGGACCACAAGGCTGCGGGTGGTAAGGTCATCGGCGCTTTTTGTGTTTACGTCCCTGAAGAAATTGTGCGCGCTGCCGGCGGGATCCAGGTCGGCCTGTGTTCTGGAGTGGAGATCGGCACAGCCCGGGCTGAAAAGGTGCTGCCCAGAAATATCTGCCCTCTGATTAAATCCTTCATGGGATTCAAGCTGGGAAAGGTCTGCCCGTATTTTGAGTCCTGCGACATGGTCGTAGGGGAAACGACATGCGACGGCAAAAAGAAAGCCTTTGAGATACTTAACGACTATGTGCCGGTGCATGTGATGGAGACACCCCAGATGAAGCGTGAAAAAGACAAGGCCCTCTGGCTGAGCGAGGTGCAGGACTTTCTGGCCATGGTGGAAGAGTATACCGGCAATAAGGTTACAGCAGACTCACTGCACCAGGCAATCAAGGAGACCAACGCCAAGCGGCGGGCACTCTTGCGCTTAAATGAGCTGCGCCGGCACGACCCCGCCCCGATCAGCGGCAAAGACTGCCTCTTGATTGAGCAAATCTCCATGTATGACGATGTGCCCCGGTTTACCGCCCAGGTCAACGCCCTTTGCGACGAGCTTGAGGTCCGGGTGAAGGAAGGAAAGGGCGTTGCTGCAACCGGTGCGCCGCGCCTGATCCTGTCAGGTACCCCGATGGCCCTGCCAAACTGGAAGGTGCCCCATGTTATAGAAACCAGCGGTGCGGTGATCGTGGCCGAGGAAATGTGCACGGGGCTCCGCTATTTTGAAAACCTGGTGCCGGAGGAAGGGGAAACCGTGGAGCAAATGGTAGAGGCAATTGCCAACCGCTACCTAGACATCAACTGCGCCTGTTTTACACCCAACGACGGCAGGATGGAAAGAATAGTGAGCCTCGCCGGGGAAAGGAAGGCGGACGGGGTAATCAACTGCACCCTGGCTTTTTGCGACCCCTACCTGGTGGAGGCCAACCGGGTGGCCAAGACACTCAAGGAGCACAATATACCCCTTTTAAACCTGGAAACAGATTACGGGCAGGAAGATACAGCCCAAATTAAAACCAGGGTTGAAGCTTTCCTGGAGATGCTGGGAAATAGATAATCGAGGCACTCTAAAAGGGTGTTCCGGGTAGAAGAAAGGTGCATATACGCACCAAAGGTGAATAACAAATGTAAAAATTCAATAAGGAACCATGGGAGGTAACGCAAATGAAGATAAGCAAATACGTAACAGTCCTTTTATTAATCCTATCATTTATGTTAATGGCAGGATGTGGGCAGCAAGCTAGCACTACTGATCAGGCCACAGCAACGGATCAATCGATAAAAATAGGAGGCTCCAGCACCCTGGCGCCTACTGTCGCCAAAATTGCCGACAATTTCACGGAAAAGTATAAAACCTGGAACAATGTTGACCCCAGTTTGCCGGAGGAGCAGATTGTCATTTTTGTATCAACCGGCGGTTCTGGTTTTGGTGTTAAGGCGACCACCGAAGGCACTGTGGATATCGGCATGACTGCGCGGGATATAAAGAATAGCGAAAAAGAAAAAATGCCCAACGGGAAAATCTATAAGCTTGGCACGGATGCCCTGACCATAGCCGTTAATCCCAAGAACCCGGTGCTGCAGGTCAAGCCCGATCTCACCATGGAAGAAGTCAAAAAAATCTTTGCCGGTGAGATAAGCACCTGGAAGCAGCTTGACGAGAGGCTGCCGGAGCGCCCCATTATTGTCGCCGTCAGAGATCTGGGCGGTGGGGCCAGCCAGGTATTTGACGAGTTAGTGATGAAGGGAACGCCTATCGCCAAGGATGCCCTCCAGATCCCGTCAATGGGCGCCCTGGCTGCCAAGGTAATGGAAAACGCGGACGCAATCGGTTATGTTTCCACCGGGATGGTAGCACAGAACGAAGGTCAGATTGCCGTACTCACTGTGGAGGGTGTTGCTCCGACTACAGAGAATATAAGCAGCGGAGAATACAAGATCGCCCGCCCGCTGTTGATCTTCACCAAGGAGGAGCCCCAGGGACATCTGAAGTTCTTTATAGACTACCTGTTGTCGGAAGATGGGCGCCAGGTGGTGGAGGAGATGGGATTCATCCCAGCCGCCAATTAGCACTCTGATGGCAGTCGCAACAAAGAAGGAAAAAACCGTGGGTAGTTGGCACTTGACTACCCACAGTTTTTTGTGTTTCAGTGTTAGGCGAAGGATGGAGTATGAAGTATAAAGAAGGGCAAATCAATGGGAGATAGAATTGCAAGGTCCATTAGCCTGGTGGTGTCGGCCTGCGCCACCATCTTGCTGCTGGCGATTGTTGCCTTTATCGCCAGGGAAAGCTGGCCGGTATGGTCTACCTATGGATTAAAGATAATAACCGGGACTGATTGGAGCCCTCTGGCCAACCCCCCGAAGCTGGGTCTGGGAACGATGGTTCTAAGCACCCTCTGGGTAGCCCTTGGGGCGATGTTTATTGCTGCGCCCCTGGGATTTAGCGGGGCGGTTTTTCTGGCGGAGTTTGCCCCAGCCTGGCTTGCCGGGCTGATCAGGCCGGTCTTGAACATCCTCACCGGTATTCCCTCGGTGGTGTACGGTTTTGTCGGGGCAACGGTTTTAGTCAAGTGGTTTGAGGTTTCCTTTCAAATGGCCAGCGGTGAGTCGCTGTTTTGTGCATCACTGGTCCTGACCGTGATGGTATTACCCTATATTGTAACCACCTCCGAGGTTGCAATCCGTTCCGTTCCTGCAGAATACAGGCAGGCGGCTCTGGCCCTCGGCGCGTCCAGGCCATATGTGGCGCTGCGGGTACTGCTGCCCCTGGCTAAAAAGGGCTTGCTGGGGGCCCTGATCCTGGGTTTCGGCCGGGCGGCCGGGGAAACAATGGCGGTTTTAATGCTGGCGGGAAACATCCTGCTCCTGCCAACATCCTGGTTCAGCAAGGGGGAACCCCTATCCGCCCTGATTGCCCTGGAACTGGGCACCACCGAGGCCGGCAGCCTGCATTACAAGGCTCTATTTGCTGCCGGGCTAGTTTTACTGCTCATCCTCTTTATCATGAACCTTATTCTAACGTTTTTAAGAAAAGACTATAGCAGGACAGTGAGGAAAAATTGATTACACGAAGCTTTTGGGACAGGTTTTTCCTGGCAGTTTTCTGGAGCGCCGGCCTGGCAATCCTGCTGGTCCTAACCGGAATCATTGGCTACCTTCTTATGCGTGGCGGCTCTTCCCTAACCCTTGAGTTTCTAACCACTGCACCCAGGGGTTTGCCCCTTGGTACCAGTGGAGGGGTTTTACCAGCTATTAGAGGTACCCTCTTGCTTGTTTTTATTGCTATTCTGGCGGCCGCTGTACCCGGCTTGATCACGGCAGTTTACCTGTCCGAATACGGCAATTCGTCAAAGTTTACAACCCTTGTCAATATAACCATTCAGTGTATGGCCGGGATTCCTTCCATCGTTACCGGACTCTTCGGCTACGCCTTTTTTGTGGTCCATCTGGGTTTTGGTATTTCCCTGCTGGCTGGCGGCCTGTCTTTGGGGATCATGATTTTCCCGGTGGTCGTGCTTACTGCAAGGGATGCGCTGCTGGCCGTAAACGAGCAGTACCGCCTGGCCGGCACCGCGCTGGGTGTTTCCCGCTGGTACATGCTGCGCCGGGTTATTATCCCCCAGTCGGCGACGGCCATATTAAGCGGCATCTTACTGGCAATGGGCTACGCTGCCGGGGCCACAGCCCCGATTATGGTCACTGCGGCGGTTATTTCTGCCGGGATGAGCGGGGGCTTACTGGATCCGGTTATGGCTTTGCCCTACCATTTGTATATTTTATTCAGCCAGCATATTTCCATGGAGAAAGCCTACGGCACAGCTCTCCTGCTGGTGCTGCTGCTCCTGTTTTTAAACATTACCGCTTTAATGCTCAGGGGGCGGCATGGAAAAGGAGGTTACTGATATGTCTGTCCAGGTTAAGAACTGGAGTGTATCTTTTGAAAAATACCCCGTCTTGCATAATATTAACCTGGAGTTCAATGGACAGGGAATTCTTGCTATTATTGGCCCCTCCGGTTGTGGTAAAACAACGCTCTTAAAGAGTATTAACAGGACGGCTGAGCTGGATCGTGGTTTTAATTGCAGCGGTAAGATCCTGCTCAATGGTGAGGACATATATCAAAAAAACGATGCAGCCTCAATCCGCCGCAGGGTTGGCATGGTATTCCAAACTCCTGTGGCCCTGCCCATGAGCGTGCGGGAAAACGTTCTTTTTGGGCCGCGGTATTTTGGCGAAAGGAATAAGCGGAAGTTGAATGAGATATGTGAACGCAGCTTAAAACAGGCCGGCCTTTGGGAGGAAGTAAAGGATAAACTGGAGCGGCCTGCCGGGGAGCTTTCCGGCGGGCAAAAACAGAGACTGGCCATTGCCAGGGCACTGGCTGTTGAGCCGGAGGTCCTATTGCTTGATGAGCCATGTTCCAGCCTGGATCCTAACTCCACAATGCTGATCGAGCAACTCCTTACCCAATTGTCGGGTACGCTGGCCATTGTTCTGGTAACCCATAACTTATTTCAGGCTAAAAGGGTTGCTCACCAGACGTTGCTGATGATGGCCGGCCAGGTAGTGGAATACGGCCCAACCGGGCAGCTTTTTTCTAAGCCTGCCAGGCAGGAAACCGCTGATTTTATTTCCGGCTTAACCTGGTAGGGGGTTTTGTTTAGGGATAATGTTATGGCTCAGGTGACCATGTGAGTTGGCGGGTGAACGGATGACGCAATCCGGCTCACGTCCGTGATGACGGGAGACAGCCTGGAAGAAGCAAGATTTTCCAAAGGCGACAAAGTAAGTGCTTTAGTAAAAGCTATTAACGTAGTTCTTGTTAAGCATTAATATATTTTAAAAAAGAAAAGAGCTTATCAGGCTCTTTTCTTTTTTGTCTCAGGCTCTTCAGTTCTGCCTTTAGCAGGCTCATGCCGCAAAAAACCTGTCCCTGAGCTGGTTTTATTTGTTTGTCAGGCTGAATGTCATCCTTGTTTATTAAAGTATTCGGTAATCCTGTGCCGCGCCCGGGCGCTTTCCCAATTGTCGCCCGGCTCTCCGGCCACCTCATCAACCCGCTGCTGCTGGGCTTGCAGATATTCCCTCAGTTTAAACTGCAGTTCCGGATCATTGGTTTGTTCATATACCAGCAAGGCCGGATCGACACCGGCCGGCCCGGACCGGTATAGTATCTCCACATCAAAGCTCTCCAGCGTTCCGGACAGATAACGGTCCGCATTGTATCTGGCCACCAGGCTGTCCGGGTTTACCAGACACAGCATACAGAACATGACCGCCCCTACCCCAACTGCCAGGCGGGTTATGGAGAATGACCATTTTTGCAGCGCTATAACTCCAAAGCATAGAATAGCCATAAAGATCATCAAAACACAGGGCAGCAGTCGGCGCATGGATAATCCGTAGGCCCCGATGTAAAGGGCCATCTTGCTGAAGGCCGTGGTGATAAGCACCAGCGTGAGCACGGCCAGCAATGCATTGAGTACCTTCAGGAACATACTATCCCTGCTGTGCTGCTGACTCATGATGTTGGCTGCCGTCAACACGAACAGGTTTATGACTGCGATCCGGCACAGCTCAAAGAATCCAGTGCGGGCATATTCCGAATAAACCTGCCACCCCTCCGGCCGTTGACCGGCAAAGGCAGAGAAGAAATAAGGCACCTGACTACCGATGAACACTATATAAAGCGTACACAACAGGCCCATCAGAATATAAACCGTAATCATGGGCAGTATCCGCAAGCCTGAAATCTTCTGAAGGGTGCCGTCCTTTTCAAAGGAACCGGTACCTCTTTTATGAGCGCTACCGGCAACCAGGCCGAAGATATAGGCTGCAACGGGAACAGCAAGAATGAGCTGCCAGAATGTTTCCCAAAATTTATCGCCAAACCCCTTGAATCCGTCCAATATCCAGTTGACGAGTTTAGCAAAACCGCCGCTGTCCGCTGCCAGCAGCAGGGGTAAAACCATGGCCGCCACAATAAAGGTTAAGAATAAACCTAATACTACAGAGGAATCCTGTCTTCCCCGGGCAAGTTTACTGCTGCCCAGAAGGGCCAGGCTTTTATACTGGCAGCCGAAATTGCTGAAGGGAATAACCAGCATGGCATTATAGCCGTCCAGTAAAAGGAGATCGCTGGTTTTGCCCAGGATGAGCAGTCCGGCGGCACACATGACCCAGTACACGGCGCTGCAGAATAAGAGCAAACCGTGCAAGGGAGCTAGGCCATTGTTGGTCCACAGGCTGAAGTTTAGTCCGAGCAGCATCACTACCGCCAGCCAGAACCAGCTGGCCCTGGGAATCTGCACCCCTTTCTTCAGCATGTACACAGTCACTGAGCCGCAGAATAACAGGGTAAACAAAGTCACTCCCCAGCCCTGCCAGGAAAAGAATACCCAGCGGATAAAAAGAAACCCAAGGACAAAGGCAAACAGGGCGAAATAGCTGTCCCTGCGGTCGGGTGCAAAGGACGTCTTTACCTTTTCTAATAGGGGGACTGCCGGTGCGCTTTCCCCGGTTCCACCCCAAGCCTGGGGTCCCGGAGTCATAGCTGCCTCGTTTTTATTCATCCCAAGCCCATCCATTAACGCTCCTCCTTACTTTTAGTCCGGTCTGTATTCGAGTATATCTCCGGGCTGACAATCCAGTACTTTGCAGATCTTCTCCATGGTCGAAAAACGAATAGCTTTAGCCTTGCCTGTTTTAAGGATGGAGAGATTAGCCGGACTGATGCCTATCTTTTCAGCCAGTTCGCCGGAGGAAATTTTCCGCTTGGCCATCATTACATCCAGATTTACTATGATTGGCATGATCCTGCCTCCCCTCCCCTATACTGTGTAATCCGCTTCGTTTTTCAGTTCCACCACCTGGGCGACTACATTTTTCACCACCCGCACGATCAAGCCCATAAAAGCAGCGGCCAACGCCACAAAGAACCATGGATAATAGTAAAACAGGGAAACCAGAGCTACTCCCGCACCCGCAAAACAACTCCAGGAGATCCGCCTCAATAAGTCTACGTTCTCATCTGTAAATACCTGACCGGTCTCGATCCGGCGCAGCAGTTTGAACAGGCTGTAAAGCAGAAAAGCTGCGGGAACAAATCCCACATAGATGGTTCCCATAAAATACACAGCTTCTTCCACCTTAAGCCCGGCCTGGGAAAACTCTACAAACCAGCGGGTCAGCCAGGGCGCCGCCACCACTGCAGCTAAAACTAAGCCCATGAAGAACAAAACACCCAGCTTACTCAAAATGATGGATTTTTCGCTGCTCCACATTAGATCTCTTCCTTTCTGAACCGGGTGGAATCCACCCCTTAATTATTTGCATTATAACAAATGCTTTATTGCAATTCAATATATTTATATCGTTATTCGATAAATATTTTCCGTTTATCAATTCTTATTTGGCGGGATTGCAATAATCTTCTTTCATCGTTTTTTATATAAGCATTTGACACGTATAATAACACGTGTTACAATGTAAGTGTAAAAAGGGTGAAGGTTGGATGAATTCTTACTCATCAAGGGAGATTATAAAAATACTTGAAAAGACAGTTGGTTTCTTGTGGGGTCAGTAGGTAGTCATTATCAATACAAACACCCATCAAACCCGGTAGAGTAACAATAACACACCCTGTAAAGGATATTCCTATAGGCACACTAAAGAGCATTGAAAAACAGGCAGGAATAAAGCTCGAGTAACCCAGCCTCTCCCTATAGATCATTGGATAAAGGAGTGATATACCACGAAAAAAGATCGTTATGTGTATCCAGCTATATTTAGCTACGCTCCAGATGGTATTTCAATAGAGTTCCCGGATCTACCCGGATGTTTACCCTGTGGTAAAACCACAGAGGAAGCTCTAAAAAATGCTAAGGAAGCCATGGCGCTACATCTCTGGGGTATGGAAAACGATAATGTTCCAATTCCTGAACCGTCACCCATCGACGAAATCAAACTAAAACCAAGCCAAGTAATAGTTTTAGTGGAGGTTTATTTGCCTATTTACAGGGATGCTATAGAAAATCAATCGGTTAAGAAAACACTAACTATTCCACAGTGGTTAAATAAAATCGCTGAAGAAAACCATGTTAATTTTTCACAGATATTGCAAAAAGCCTTAAAAGAGCATCTTGGCATTAATGACAGACCCTAATCTGGGTCTTTTTCTTTACTTAAAAAACCGCCCTCCCGGACGGCTTGTTAATATGCAGTATAAAGCATGCTTGCCTTTTCTGCTGTTAGCGATATTGAGTAAATTGGTATTGGTTTGGGAAAACCAAAGTATTGGACATTAGCATTGTAATTATAACTTTTATCAACCTTATAGCTTTTTTAAATCAGTGCAGCAATCGTCGAGGCAGCCTACCTGTTATTATTTAATTTGTACACGGGGAGAACGTTTTTTTATTTATTCCGGACCCTCCCTTATATCACAGATCCTGGGGATCCTCGTAAGAGATCTTGGTGAAGCCCCAGCCGTTCCATCTCCAGGCACCGGCTTCCCGCACCCCGGGATCTTCATAGTCCCCCTCCACGACCACAAGCTCGTTTGTGCCGTCCCCGTCCAGATCAGCAAGGCCCGCTTCGTAATTGGGCCGGTCCAGGTTGGATGACTGCCACACCGGCTTCATCACGCCCTCAACCAGCTTAAAGATAAACAGGTGGTTTTTGACGCTATAGTCCTCCTCTGTAATCCAAAAGGGCCTGTGCGGCCCGAAACACCCCGCTTTCCAGACCAGCAGGTTCAGCTCGGGCATACCGTTGTTGTCGGAATCGCCCAAAAAGAAATCATCCACCCACCAGTCATCCTGCGACTGCCAGATTAACCGGGAGCCGTCTGTGACCTCCAATATGCCGTCCTGAAGAGAATAAACCTCGGGGCTGCCGTCCCGGTCCAGATCATAACGGCGCACTTTGTGCAGCCTGGATGCAGGCAGGGGCCTCCGGGCATAAAATACATAGCTCCTGCCTTCTTTAAAAACCCGGCTTTCCTGATCCCAGGCCGGAACAGCCGCTTCCTCCAACTCCAAATCCAGCGCCTTCAAAACCCGTTCAGCATCTTCCCCCTCCAAAAGCTGCGGCTGGTTTTGGTCGTTGCTGTAAACAGGCAGGAATTCAACCTTCTCCACCCCATCCCGGGTGATGAATATTCTGGCCAGCAGGCCCTCCCGCGTGGCCCGGGACCACTTTTGATCAAAGACGAAATTGCCCAGGCTGTACAGGATGAACTTTCCTTTATACTCCTCCACCCTTTGCAGCACGTGGGGGTGGTGCCCCAGAACAAGGTCCGCTCCGGCATCCACCACCATGTGAGCAAAGCGGGTTTGGGCGAGTTCCGGCTCAGGTTCGTATTCCGTACCGGCATGCATGGACACCACCACGATATCGGCCTTTTCCCGGGCTTCCCGCACGGCGGCCTGTACTTTGTCCTGGTCAAAGCCGGCTACACCGGGACGATCGTCCCCCGCCAGGCCCTCAGGCACCAGGACAGGGTCGCAAAAGGCCAGGAAGGCCAGCTTGAGCCCCTTTGCTTCGGTATAAGTCGCAGTATAGGCCTCCCTTTCCGTTCTTCCGGCCCCAGCATACTTTAGACCCGCCTGCTCCAGGTATTGAAAGGTGTCCAGAATGCCCCGGGTCCCGAAATCAGGCAGGTGATTGTTGGCCAGGGAAAGGATAGTGAAACCGGCTTCCCGCAAAGCCTCTGCCACGCCCGGGTCGGCGCGCAGAATCCTCTCCGGCAGCATGATTTCCCGGCCCGGCGTAACCGGGTTTTCCAGGTTGCCGAAAACAATATCGCCGCTTTTCAGGTAACTTTTCATTTTTGCAAAGGGGTGGCCGGGATCACCCCCGTGTTTCTTGATTTCCCCGGCCACACCCCGGGAAAGCATGATATCCCCGACGGCAACCAGGCAGACAGGCTCCTGCCTGACCGGCAGCTGGAGCCTTTTCTCTTTAAAAGCCGTGAAGTTTTCTTCAGCTGAAGAGCCGCCAGGGGTGCCCGGCTGAATATTTTTAAAGAAAAGGCAGCCCAGGCTGCCAAGAATAATTACAGTTATTATGGTAAACAGCAAAGTTTTTTTTAGCTTCATATTCCCGAAATTGCTTGCAGTTTCAATCCTTCCCTGGTGCCGCTTCAACGGCACGGTAGTAAGCTTCATGCCAGCTTTATACCAGTTTCATCTTGGTTACATTACAGTTGCATTTTAACTCCCTATTGATTTCTCTTTAATTTAGGTTTTATCTTCTTCATTGAGTTTACTGGGCAATAAAGGCGTCAGTCCATTGGGGCAAGGGCGGAACCTGCCCGTCGTTGAGCATTTTATGCCACCTGGAATCGGTCAGCCGGTCATTTATGGGCCAGGGAAACTCGTAGTAAGAATAGACCCCGCCCACGGCAATCCTTAGTTTACCGTCCACCGGCACAACAGCATAAATTTCAAAGATGTTGCCGGTGGCTTCTTCCAGCACCCGGCCGTTGGGATCGGTGGCCACATCCGCCACCAGCGCAGCCGGCCGGTCATAAATGGCGGAGCGGTGATCGATACCCTCATCCCGCATGGCCTCCAGCCAGAAGTGCTCCAGCTGGCCGCCGTAGGAGCGGATTAAATCATATTCCTCGTCGGTTAGAGGGGTGTTGGTCAGCTCTTTCTCGGAAATAGTTTTTAAGTCCAGGATCAGCTTCTCCATCCTGTTCAGGCTCTCCCCGTCCCGCTCATTCAACAGTTCCCGCGCCTGGAGGCCGTCCCTGGTCATTTTCACCAGGGAAGCCAGGCGGCCATAAAGCTCGGGGTTGGGCTCCACATAGCCGCGGTCGTCAACCATCTCCCCACCGCCACCCATCTCCGCATAGACCGGTTTGACGTAGAGAATGGTGTCATGCTTTAACTCCGTCCAGCTGCCCAGATAGGTATTGAGCTCTTTTCTGGCCCAGGCGGAATTGCGCATAAACGAGGGATATCCTTCCGGTTTTTCCTGGACAAGTGGCATCAGCGTATAAAGCCAGCTCCAGTAGAGGTTCTGGGTCCAGATCTCTTTGCCCAGACCGGCTATATATGTTCTCATTTTAGCCATATTTTCAGGGTAGCCCTGGTAAGCCGTTTCCCCCATGGATTCCAGAATGGAATAGGCTTCAGCCGAGCCCATGGCGGCGGGAATGTCCAAACCCTTTGGCAGCATTCTCCTCTGATCCTGGCTGTTTTCCTTGACCTCCCGGTAGATCAGCCGCTGGAAAATTGAAGCGTCAATGGTAGACCGCTGTCCCATGAAACGAAAACCTTTTATTTCAGCTTCCCGGTCCGGCTGGATTGTTTCATCGAAAATGGGCATGGAATTAATGGCCGGGGGCGCCAGCTCAGCTGCTGCCGCTAAAAAGTCCTGCCATTTCCCGGGATTGGAAACCACAGTCTTTAGAGAGGCGTTTGCTCCATAAATCCTGTCAATCAGTTCCTTATACTGGAAGCAGGAGAGGTCGTCGCTCTTGCCGACAAAGAAGCTGGTAGTGGCATAGATCTTCTCCCAGCTAACCATGTTATCCCCCTGGTCTAAGGCCAAGGTCATTAAAACGGCGGACCTGGTCTCATCATCATTCTTTAAGCGAAAGGTCATGCGGCCGTACCACATCATGGCTTTAAAATAGTTTTGCAGCAGCTCCGTTCTTTCGTAATGTCCCCGGGGTATGTACTGGGAGTAGTCCTCCTGGAAAGCGATGTCAGAGTCATTGCTCCCGAAGGCGTTCATCAGCGGCGAGACAGCGATACCCCGGTGGTTTTCAATCAGAGCCAGCTCCTTCTCCACCACATCCTTTACCATCGAGGGGACGGGTAGCTCCGGATCCATGAGCTTGCCTGCCACGGCAAAAAAGCCCACATTCCTTTTTGCGGCGTTCTCCCACTCAGTGCCCTTAAGGTCCTCATACTGGTTTTGGGCCTGGGACAGCATCCCTTGATTAAGTTTCATCAATTCTCCGGCCAGTTTTTCGGTTTCCACAACCCGCAGGAGGTGGTTAAAAAACAGGTGGTAGTTGTGGAGTACGGAATCGGTGGTTATGAACAGCGGCAACGGTTCGTAGTGGTTTCTCTCGTACAGTGAGAAGAATTCTTTTTCGTACTGGTTGGGGACCACCACAAAGCCGTTCTTAACAAGAAGTTCCCTGGCTGCCGGGGACAATTCAAACATGTCCTTATTGGTGATATTTGCGAGGTCGGGTTCCACCTTATAGGGAGGTACGGCAGGCTTTACATCTACCGGCACTTCTACATATTCGGCAAATACTGCGTAAGCAGCCTGGGCCGACTGGGCAAGCTGCTGGGGAGAATTCTTTTCATCCGGTCCCGGCTGGCCGGAACAACCGCATAATGTTCCCAGGAGCAGGAGCAGCAATAAACTGCAAAGAAGCAACCTTAATTTTTTCACTTTATCACACCTCTTAACCGCTTATATTTGTGATTTTTGTGTTCCTCACTTTTGCCGGGCTACCGCCACGGATGTCGCTCCATAACCCGGCAGCGCTTACACCTTAGCCGGAGGTTGACTTTTCCACACTTATTTTTCTTGTACCTACCTGGGTAAGTACTTTCTCAACTATAAGTCCTTTACGCTGGCGCTGCTCCTGCATCATTGCTGTCTAACTAAATGAAAGAAAAATATGCTTATAGCCCCATAGATTCATAGCTTGTTTCACCTCTCCCTTTTCCGCTTCCCTACCTGGAGCATACGCCCTGCTGTCAAAATCCTAGTTTTCAACTCTTACCGATATTTTTCGCCCGTATTTAATTAACTGCCTTATTCCAAGACACTGGCTGATTCCGGCTAAAATGGCTTCCCTGTATTCCGGCAACCACCTTGTTCCTGAGAGTACGGTTACGCCGGTACCGCTGAAGGCTTCAGGGTATAAGGGTGTGCTGGAACCAACCATGACCACTTCCCGGGCTTTGTTACAATATTGTAAAAGGTTTTCCAGTGTCCTGTTGATAATTGACGTGCTGCTGATGAAAACCACCTGGCACTCAGGTAAAAGTTTGGGCTGGGCACTCTCCGGATATACCTCGCCGGCAACATCTTCCCCCCGTTCAAAGATAAACAGGCGCCTGGCTCTGCTTTTTAGTCTAAAAACAAGGGGTCCGATATGCCCTACAATCCCAACTGTATCTCCAGGCCGTACTTCCGTGGCAAAGGCCGCATCAGGGTCCTGAGGCACTTGCTTCATTTCCAGTTTGTCGAATTCAGCCACAGAATTTAATACCGCCAATCCCAAGGCTACAGTTATAACATTCTTACCCTGCAGAGCCCACCCGGCAATTTCCCTGGCAGGTGTTCCTATAAAATTTCCGCCCTGGGGAAGAAGCCCACAGCCGTGACCTACTTCTCCTCTTAAGACATAGGTAACACCTATCTGGCCGCTATCCAGCTCAACCGCCATCAACCCCAGTCCAATCCTGACCTCTCTTATTTTTTTGCCCTCAAGCCTCGGTAAAGCTAAATCATAAATACGTTCTAAGATCATGTCAAACCCCCTTGCTGTTGCTGCTTAAACTCTTTGTGCTTGTCCATGTTGAAACAACCTTAATAGAGCCAACATATAATCAACCATAAAGACAACTCAGCTTATTTGTCTTTTCTCACTAATTTACTCAGAAACCTTTCAAAATTATGTATTCAAAGAGGAGGAAGTATTCCGTTTCCCTTCTGTAACCTAAGACCCTAATTGCCTGGAAGCAACAGTACTTCTCAGGATACTCCAAATCTCATCTAGAACAAGGCCCAGGCGCCATATGGCAATACCCTCAAGGTTGTATCTTTTTGCTATACCCACCTTGGCCGGGATGCTCTCTACCGTTTCACTGGGAATAGAAATCCCCAGCACCAATTTTTCCGGCGGAACATCTGCCCTGGCCCGCTCCACAGCCTCAATGACCAGCTCCAACGGTTCCGGTACAGTTCCATAATCATAAGCCATTACAATGATCCGGTCGGCATATCTCCCCAACTCCCGGTAATCATAACCTTTATAGGCGCTGTTTGGCGGGTGAAGTGTCAGGGTTAAACTTCTATTAATTTCTTTCAATTGTCCGGATAAAAGCTGGACAAATCTGTTAAAGCTTTGTCGCACCGCAACCAATTCCTCATTCCCAGCCCGCCAGCCCAAACCTTCAAAATCAAGGTTGACGCCCTGGTAGAGAGCTGCTTCTTTTGTAATGTCACCTATTGCCCTGGACATCGCTGCCTCATCAGTCAACAGGTTGGAAAGGGTGCCCTCGCCGTCGGTTAAATGAACCACCATCTCTGTCTCAAGGTTATATTTCCCGGCCGCAGCCAGCACGTCTTCCCAGCCGTCTGGAAGACGCCATCCCGACTTGCTATCGGTTATGAGGTTCCCCTGCTCATCCAGGCTGTACCACCCCAAAGCCAAAACCGAGACCACGTCGGTATTGCCACTGCCAGTAGAGGGGTAGTTTTCATTAAAAAGATCCGTCCAACTGCTGGTTTCCCGGTCACCCAGGGCGTAAAAGCCAACCACTGTCATAGCCCTTGGGGGCGAAGTAATCTGCACGTAACGGGTTACCCCGTCCCATTCAACCCTGCAGTCAAATGCTTCGCTGAAGAACCTCAGCGGGATCAGCGTCCGGTCGTTAATAATTACCGGCGGTACATCTAAGACGACAGGTGTCCCATTACGGTAGGCAGTCTTGTTGCCAATCTGCAGCATCACGGAAATTTCCCCATCCGAGGCATTTACAGTTTGTCTGGCGCCGTCCCAGCTCACCTTTACGTTCAACATCTCTGCCACGGCCCGAAAAGGAACAAGGGTACGATCATTTTTGATTACCGGCTTCACGTCAAAGTCAACGGGCAGCCCGTCAATAAACACCTGGATATCTCCATGTTGAGTTTGGGCCTGAACCGGTTTTATGGCACCCGTGGAAAGTATTATTGTCAAAGTAACTATTAAAATAAACAGTTTTTTCACTAGCAACTCCTCAAAAATAATAGAGATTGAATTAAATATTAATTAGTTCAAGTCTTTAACAGACAAACACCCCTATAAGCCTGACGGATAATTCTATCATTCTTCAAGGGGTGGAGATAATCCTTTCATAAATTTACTATTATACTAATACAGTTAATAATACCGTCCCGGTTTACCCTTGAAACGCAATTGAGACTGCCGGGCGCCTTAGCAGTTTAAATCAGTTTAAATAAAGCTCTATAAGTATCAAACGCTTATAAAAAACCCCTGCCGGGATTCAGTTCCGCACAGGGGGTTTTATATGTCAAGTTTTTGTTTAATGAAAAAACAAAACTATCTTGGTTATAGACCATTGAAAACCTCAGAATGGTTAAACACGATAGATCCGCACTATTCCACTGCTGTTTCTTCTTCTGTATCTAATTCTTCATTACCTTCGTCTTCATTGGTATCTTCGTCTTCATTGGTATCTTCGTTTTCATTGGTGCCTTCGTCTTCTTCTGTGGTCCCTTCATCTTCTTGTGCGGTACCTTCATCTTCAGCAGTACCTTCATCTTCAGCAGTACCTTCATCTTCAGTGGTACCTTCCTCAGGCTGTGTGCCTTCCTCAGATGGAACAGGCTTGTCATTGATATCCGCGCGTAACAGAGTAGCATCCCAAAGGACTTCCTTATCCAGGCTTACTGCTATAAAGTTCAATGGCACGAAAGTTCTATCATTTACGATTGTGGGTGGTATTTCCAGAGTAACACTCTCTCCATTCACAATAGCAACATTATTACCGATTTGGAGCCATATGTTTCCTGATGTTACTGAACGATCTTCAGCATTCCACTGTACCTCTTGATTCAGCGCTTCAAAAATCGCTCTTAAGGGTACCATCAGCGTTTCGTTTTCAACATAAGCGGGATTTTCTGTAACCAGTTCGTTTCCATTAATGAAGATTGCCGGATTTGCCGCCATGGCAATGCCAGCGCTCAATAAAAACAGGCTTAAGGTTAAGACAACTATAAGTTTTGTTTTCATGTTAATTAATCCCCCTATCATTACTTGTTAATGTTTTCCTAATTAAGCACAAACGGTTTCATTTACGTAATAACCACCCCCCCTTTGAATCATTATTTCAGCCAGCCAAAAACTTAATCCATATAATATCCCATAAAATATTCAATAATTTAACACAGATATTATTCTAAAAAGCTCACATTTTAGTATTAGATGCAAATTGGAAAAATCCTTCCATTGGTAACAATTACATATATTAACCTAATCTTGCAGGCATATTAATGTAGTCAGAAGGTTATTGACAATTCCTTCATCCTAGCGTAATTTGATTAGAGAATATGTGGTTATGCAAATTTTTTACAAAGGATTTAAAACGATGGATAAAATTCTTGGAATTTTAGAAAACCATGGACCTTTAACTGGAAAGGCGCTTATTGAAAAAACAAGAATAGATGGGTTTAGATTGTGGAAAATTTGTTACAGCAACAGGAGCATAATCAAAAAAGTAATTGGTACAAGATATCTCAGACTTGATAAGCAAGTAGATGGATATGCAAGGCTTTCACCCTCCATAATAAGGGAGTTTTATGGTTATACCATCATCGGCACAGAAAAATACCTGAAGGAAATAGACAAAATGGGAGAATTACTCCATCAAGAGGTCATAGAAATAAGCAGGAAAAAGTTTAAATTAGCCCAGGAAGTGGTAAAAAAAATATGTGAGTCTCAAGATGACCCACATATTATTAAAAAACATGCATGCTTTATAATTGCAGGCGATGCAGCCTATGAAATGTCACACCTTGAACCCAGGCCGGAATCATCCACAGGCGAATTGGTTAAAGGATCCGACCTTGACATTGTCGTAGTTACTCAAGGTCTGCCCGCCAGCATTAGCAAACGCCTTGATTTATCTATATACAATCAAAAAAACCTTCTTTTAAAAAACCCCAGTTACAAAGAAGAAATTGATTATATTATCAAAGACATCTCTAAAGTGGAGAGACAACTGGATTTCGACAACTTCGAATCCATGGTTGCTTCAAAAATCCTTTACGAAGGTAAATTCCTTTATGGTGATATGGGCATTTTTAATAAAATAAAGGAAATGCTCTTTAATAAAGGCATTCCAGTAAAGCTAAAGGTATTAGAAGAAAAAGCCCTAATGAACAGAAATAATGCCATATCACAACTCTTAAAATCTCAAGGAACACCGTCCAATCAAGAGGATATGAAGCTATTCTATACCAAAGAAGAAAAGGAAGAATTTTTTTAGTTATAACAAACCATACTCGCGCTTAAGCTTTTCTACATGGAGATAATGGTCCAGGTTATTAAGTCTTGAGGCAGCATCCCTATCGAGCACAACAGTAATTCCTCCGCTGTGCAACTGTATCGCCGAAGCTGTAATCTGGGAAGTTACGGGGCCTTCAAGGCACTTTGCAACCACATCAGCTTTTTTTAGTCCACTTGCCAGCATAAGGATATTCCTTGCTTCAAGAATGGTTCCAATCCCCATTGTTATGGCAAAATGTGGCATTTTATCCCTTTCTATGCCTGCTTTTTTAAAAAAGCTCTCATAATTGTCATCAAGTGTTTGTTTATTTAATGCCTGTACTCTTGTTCTTGAGGCCAGAGATGAACCCGGTTCATTAAATGCCCAGTGGCCGTCACCGCCTATCCCCAGAAGCTGTAAATCAATCCCACCTGCTTTTTTTATCTCTTCTTCATACCACTGGCAGTACTTTTCAGGATCCCTGGTGAGTCCATCGGGCACATATGTGTTTTCCTGCCTGATGTTGATGTGTTTAAAAAGCTCCTCGTACATGAACCTTGCATAACTCTGATCTAAATGATAGGGTTTATCCAAATCAATACCCAATCCGAGATACTCGTCAAGATTAAAGGTTACAACCTGTGAAAAGTCAAGACCTTCTTCCTTATGCATCCTGATAAGCTCTTTATAGGTTCCTATGGGTGTACTTCCTGTCGCCAGCCCAAGTACACAATTTGGCTTTTTTCTAATAAAATCGGCAATAACGCCGGCTGCATACCGGCTCATTTCGTCATAATTATCCCTGATAATAATATCCATAATTAAATTTCTCCCTCGTATTTATGTATGGGATTGTTTTGGGACATTCCTATGCTATTCCAAGAGCTCTTACAATGGGTTTGCTTTAAAAAACCACCCTGAAAACGTTACCTGTTACCAGGTTATTCCTTCTGCGCCTGAGCCAACCCCGGTACTGGTCACCCCACTTTTATCAATTGGTTATCCAGAGTACGCTTTTATATTTTACCAAATGAAAATAGCAAAGTGAATAAAAAAGTGAAAGGGGCCGGGCCTACATTATTCTATTCACTTATTTCAGATTGTTTCCTTTCTACAACCGCCCCGTTGCCCAAACCCAGCAGGTAAACAGCGTTAAAATGAGTGAAGCATCATTTAAGCTGCCCGGGAGAACTGTTTTTTCAAAGCCACATTTTTCCCGTGGACGAAGTAGTACAGAATAATTGTCAGAAGCACAAAGGCTGCCATCGTCAGGTACATGCCTCGAAAACCAACAAAGGGGACGAGCATTCCCGTCAGGAACGGGCCTATTCCCGTCCCGCCATCCATGCAAATAAAGAAGGTGGATGTTGCCAGACCAACCCGGTGCTTCGGTGACTCTTTTACGACAATCGCCTGAGCACAGGACATCATGGTCCCAAAACCCAGAGCCAGTAATGCCCCGGACACGAGAAGAAAAGAACCCGTGCGGGCTTGACTGAGCAATAATAAGCTCAAGGAGAAGGTTATTATAGACGGGTAAATGACAATATTGGCTCCCCTTTGATCAAGCAGCCTGCCGGTTAAGGGCCTTGATACAAAGAGTACCAGGGCGTATACAACAAAAAAGAAACTGGCTGCATCCCTCAGTTCTATTTCGACGGAGTATGTATTAAAAAAGGTTACAACCCCGGAATAAGCAATCCCCAATAGGATCATGATCATTGAAATGGGCAGGGCCCGTTTTTCAAAAAAATCATATATTTTAAACCCTCTTTTCATTTCTTGCATCTGCTCTTCCGTTAGGTAAGCCTCAGGTATTTTAGCAAAGAGGATTACGATAATATTAAGAGCAGAAAAAAAAGCACAGACAGCAAAGAGCATCTCGAAACTTGAGTACCGCGTGAGGAAAAGTCCGAGATAAGGTCCCAGTGCTGTTGCGGCAGTTACACTTAATGAAAAATAGCCGGTACCTTCGCCTTTCCGCTGGTCCGGTATTAAATCCATTACAGCAGTCGACAAGGCAGTGCCGGCAATACCAAAGGTTATTCCATGTAAAAAACGGACTACCAGTAACAGACCCAGGTTATTGACTGGAAAGTATAAAAGCGTGGCAATAAAAAACATGATAAAACTGCTGTAAAGCAGCCTTTTACGGCCAATTACTTCAATATATTTCCCTGTTAGAAGGCGGGAAAACAGGGCACCGATTACAAAGATGCTGGAAGCGAAACCTGCCTTGCTTTGGGAAGTGCTAAACTGTTCAACGGCATAAAGGGCCAACGTGGTCATTAATAGGTAGAAAATTAAGGCCACAAAGAAATTAGCTAGACAAATAATTAAAAAGTCCTTTGTCCATAACGGGGTCAGTCTTGCCTTATTCACTTATTTCCTTCAAATCTCCTTCGGAGACAAAGGGCTCAGGCTTGTACCATCCACATAATCCTGCAAATTTCCAGGTAATTTCCTGCACATAACCCGTCCCCTTGCCCTGCCAAGATGTATCTTGTGACAAGCTATGGATTTATTTTACTATAAAAATTCACAATAAAATTTTTTATTTCACGGTCCTTACCTTTGAAACACTGCATGTTACAGGCTTCTGTTCTGGATAATGTATCCGTTTTTCCTCGCCATAGTTTGCCACCAGGAGTAATCATACTAATAACCAGTGTATTTTTCAAGCCTGACCCCAGGCTTACAAGCCCAAGCCCGTTTATATTTCCACAACACCTTCAAATACCTTCTTACACTCGCCGGTCATAAACACAGTATCCCCGTTATAACGAACGGTAAGTTCGCCACCGGGTAGCTTAACCCTGATGTCGGTATCCTTATCCGCGTGCCCGCAGAGCACTGCCGCCACAGCAGAGGCACACGCACCCGTACCGCAGGCCAGCGTTTCGCCGCTGCCGCGCTCCCAAACCCGCATTTTCAGATAGTTTCTGTCCATAATTTCCACAAATTCGGTATTCACCCTGTCGGGGAACAGCGCGTTATTTTCAAACAGCGGACCGATTTCCGCCAGGTTTAGCCTGTCAACATCTTCACAAAAAATGACACAGTGGGGATTGCCCAAGGATACGCAGGTGATGGCATATTCTTTGCCGCCCACTGTTACCGGCCTTGCCACAACACTGTCACCGGGAAGCTTAACCGGGATCAGGTCCGGGCGAAGCTCTGCCCGGCCCATGTCCACCCGAACTGCTGACGCCACCCCATTTTTGGTATAAAGCTTCAATTTTTTGATGCCGGAGAGTGTTTCAATCGACATATCCAGTTTGCGCACAATTCTGTTATCGTACAAATACTTTGCAACGCAGCGGATGGCATTGCCGCACATTTTTCCCTCGCTGCCGTCAAGGTTGAACATCCGCATCTTAGCGTCAGCCACACCGGAGCGCATGATCAGAACGATGCCGTCGCCGCCTACGCCGTAGTGCCGGTCGGAAAGGAACACGGACAGCGATTCCGGAAAGTTAATTTCAAAATCTAAACAGTTGATAAAGATGTAATCGTTGCCGCACCCCTGCATTTTGGTAAACTTCAGTTTCAAGCGCTCGCCCCTCAAATTGTTGATATCTATAAGCTCGGTGTTGATCTCGCTGTACCCGGAAAGCAGGCAGTCGGCCAGCGCGTTTGCCGTATCTACCGAGGTCAGGCAGGGTATCCCCAGCGAGCACGCCTTTCTGCGTAATTTAACACCGTCGGAGGCAGGGTCCCTGCCCCTGGTCGAAGTGGAGATGACATAGCTGATTTTACCGCTCTCCAGCAGGGATGCTGTGTTATTGGGCACACATTCATGGATTTTCCCCACCGCCTGCACCGCAAAGCCTTTACTTCTGAGAAACCTTGCCGTACCGCTGGTGGCGTAAAGCGTAAACCCGCACTTAGAAAGCTTTTCGGCAACAGGGATAATCTCCGGCTTATCGCTGTCCCGCACGGTGATCAGAACGCCGCCCTGTTTTCTGAGTTTATAGCCTGCCGCCACAAGTCCTTTATACAACGCTTCCTCAAGGTTTTTACCAATTCCCAGCACCTCGCCGGTGGATTTCATCTCAGGCCCCAGGTGGGTGTCCACGCCGGCGAGTTTTTCAAAAGAGAAGACAGGGACCTTGGCTGCTACATAGGGCGGGATTTTCGCAATGCCGGAACCATAACCAAGGTCTGATAGCCGCTCACCCACGCTGACGCGGGTGGCCAGCTCGCACATGGGCACCCCCGTAACCTTGCTGATGTAGGGCACTGTCCGCGACGCCCGGGGATTGACCTCGATGACATAAACCTGGTTTTGATAAAGGACATACTGGATATTGATAAGACCCTTGACGCAGAGAGCCAGGCACAGTTTTTTTGTAACCTCGAAGATCCGCTCCGCCAGTTCATCCTCGATATTTACGGCCGGATAGACGGCAATGCTGTCCCCCGAATGAATGCCCGTGCGTTCAACATGCTCCATAATGCCGGGGATCAACACATCCACACCGTCACAGATGGCATCCACTTCGATCTCCCGCCCCGGCAGGTACTTGTCAACCAGCACCGGGTTATCCTGCTTCTGCCGCAGGATGATCTCCATGTATTCCCGGATGTCCGCAGGCTCAAAGGCGATAATCATATTCTGCCCGCCCAGCACATAGGAGGGGCGCAGGAGTACTGGGTAACCGAGCTTCTCTGCTGCCGCCAGCGCCCCGTCTACGCTCATCACGCAGAGTCCGGGCGGCCGCGGGATACCGAGTTCGGCAAGCAAGGCATCGAACCTTTCCCTGTCCTCGCAGATGTCGACGCTGTCTGCCGGCGTGCCGATAATTTTTACACCGCGCTCATGCAGCTTTTTGGTCAGCTTGATGGCGGTGCCGCCGCCAAAGGCTACCACAACACCCACAGGCTTTTCAATTTCAACGATGCTTATTACATCATCGAGGCAGAGCGGTTCAAAGTACAGCCGGTCGCCGGTGTCAAAGTCCGTGGACACCGTTTCCGGGTTGTTGTTGATGACAACCACCTCATAGCCCAGCTTTTTCAGCGTCCAGACACAGTGGACGCAGGCGTAGTCAAACTCAATACCCTGTCCGATGCGGATTGGCCCGCTGCCCAGCACCACGATCCGCGGCTTTCTGGATTTCTCGATAAAGGGCAGGGCTTCATTTTCAGTGCCGTTGCGAATTGAATAAAAGTAGGGTGTTTTTGCAGCAAACTCGCCGCCGCAGGTGTCCACCATTTTATAGACCAGCGGCTTTTGAGCATTTTCCCATCCAATGGACTCAATGTTTCTCAAACCGTGCAAGAACCAGCGGTCGACCCCGGTGATCCGGTGCACTTCATCCATGCTCATGCCGCGCCGCAGGGCTTCATACAGCACAAACAGCCGCTCGTCGGTAACTGTTTGGAGCAAGGCCCGGATCTCTTCATCGGTCCTGGCTTGCAAGCGGGGCAGGGCAAGTCTGTCCAGCCCGATTTCAGCGCCGCGCACAGCCTTCAGGAGCGCTGCCTCGAATGTGTCCGCAATGGCCATGACCTCGCCGGTGGACTTCATCTGGGTGCCCAAATCCCTTTTGGCGTAGACAAACTTGTCAAAGGGCCATTTGGGGAGCTTAACCGCCACATAATCAAGCGCCGGTTCAAAGGCCGCAAAGGTGCTGCCTGTAACTTCGTTAACAATTTCCTCCAGTGTGTAGCCAATGGCAATTTTAGTTGCCACCTTGGCAATGGGGTACCCGGTCGCCTTGCTGGCCAGAGCAGAAGAACGCGACACCCGGGGGTTGACCTCAATAACGGCATACTCAAAACTGTGGGGATGAAGCGCAAACTGGCAGTTGCAGCCGCCCTCGACCTCCAGGGCCTGAATTATGTCCAGCGCCGCCTTGCGCAGCATTTGGTATTCCTTATCGGACAGGGTGACAGCCGGGGCAATTACAATGCTGTCGCCTGTATGCACGCCCACCGGGTCAAAGTTCTCCATTGAGCAAACGGTAATTGCGTTGCCCGCCCGGTCCCGCATGACCTCAAACTCAATTTCCTTCCAGCCGGCTACTGATTTCTCCACAATTATCTGGTTAATGGGGGACAGTGCCAGACCCCCACGGGCGATCTCTAAAAGCTCCTCCCGGCTTCGGGCAATACCGCCGCCGCTGCCGCCCAGCGTAAAGGCCGGCCGTACAATGACCGGGTAACCTGTTTCGCCCGCAAAGTCAAGTGCTTCATCAACACTTGTGGCAGTAACCGAGGGAACCACCGGCTGCCCGATTTGCTGCATGGTTTCCTTGAATAACTGCCTGTCCTCAGCCCTGTCGATGGCCCTGGGTGTGCTGCCCAGGAGCCGTACATTCATCCTATCCAGGAAGCCCTCCCGGGCAAGCTGCATGCAGAGGGTCAGAGCCGTCTGACCGCCCAGTCCGGACAAAATGCTGTCGGGAAGCTCCTTCTCAATAATCCGCTTGATGGTTGTAAGGGTTAGAGGCTCGATATAGATTTTGTCCGCGATATTCCTGTCGGTCATGATGGTGGCGGGGTTGGAGTTTACCAGCACGATTTCGATGCCGTCTTCCCGCAGTACCCGGCAGGCCTGCGTGCCTGCGTAATCAAACTCTGCCGCCTGGCCGATCACAATCGGCCCTGAACCAATGACCAAAACCTTTTTGATGATTTTATCAAGCGGCATGCTTTCTTTCCCCCAGACGCTCTAGGAATAAGTCAAACAAGAACGCGGTGTCCAGCGGCCCCCCGCAGGCCTCGGGATGGAACTGCACAGAGAAGGCCGGGATGTGTTTGTACCACAGCCCCTCGCAGGTCAGGTCGTTGACATTGACAAACCACTCGGCGGCAATGCGCTTGTCGATGCTCTCCCGGGTCACAGCATACCCGTGGTTTTGACTGCTGATATAAACCCGCCCGCTCATTAAGTCTTTCACCGGCTGATTGGCTCCGCGGTGCCCGTATTTGAGCTTGTGCGTCTTAAACCCGCTGGCCAGTGCCAGCAACTGATGGCCGAGACAGATTCCGAAAATAGGGATTCCTGTCTGCATGAGGATTCTCAGGTTTTGAATAATCTTGATATTGTCGGCCGGATCTCCGGGGCCGTTGGAGAGGACAATACCGTCCACCTCCAGCCCCACCACTGCCTCTGGAGAAGTATCCCAGGGGAGTACCCATACATCACAGCCGCGCTTTAAGAGCTCGCGTTTGATATTTTCCTTCAGACCAAAATCAAACAGGGCAACCGTGTATTTTGACCCATCCCCTTTGTGAAGGGCCGGTTTGGCACAGGAAACATTTGGCACGGCGTTTTTTATTCTGTAAGAGCGGATTTCTTCAAGGGAAACTTCGAGCGGCGTTGTTTTTGTGATCCTGCCGTTCATCACACCGTGCTCCCTGATGATTCTTGTAAGCGCCCTCGTGTCGATACCGTAAAGCCCCACAACCCCCTTCTCCTTCAAAAAACGGTCAAGAGTACCCTCACTGCGGAAGTTGGAGGGGGACTGGCAGGGTGTTTTTACGATATAGGCCAGCGGACCCACAGAGCTGCTTTCAAAATCAGAGGGAATGATGCCGTAGTTACCGATGAGGGGGAAGGTTTGGAGGACTATTTGCCCATGGTAGCTCTGGTCGGTGAGGGTCTCCAAATACCCGGTCATACCGGTTGTAAAAACAATTTCACCCGTCACATCACCCTCGCTGCCAAAGCTTTGCCCCTCAAAAACCATGCCGTTTTCCAGAATCAAATGCAATCCGCCCATCCGCTATTCCTCCTCCAGGTCTAGCTTTTTACCCGTCTGCGCGAATTTATGACCTGTAAAGCAGGCTGTGCAAAAGGATAACCTGCACCTGGCGCAAGCCTTCTTAAGTCCCTCCATGCTGATATAGCCCAGGCTGTCAGCTCCGATTTGAGCGCAAATTTCCTCCAGGCTCATCTTGTTGGCAATCAGGTTTTCCGGGCTGTCAATATCCGTCCCATAGTGGCATGTATAGCGGAAGGGAGGCGAGGATATTCTCATGTGAACTTCTTTGGCGCCGGCATTTTTCAGACTCCTGACGATCCTCTCGCTGGTAGTGCCCCGCACAATGGAATCATCCACCAGCACAACCCGCTTGCCGCTGATATTGGCCGATAACGGGTTAAGCTTGAGCCGCACGGCGCTATCGCGCAGATCCTGCGTTGGGTAGATAAAGCTTCTGCCGATGTAGCGGTTCTTCACAAAACCGGGCGAAAGCGGTATCCCGCTTTTGGCGCTGTATCCCACGGCTGCTTCAAGACCGGAATCGGGAACACCGCAGACCACGTCCGCAGCCACCGGATATTCCTCGGCCAGGGCAACGCCCATGTTAAACCGGGCCTCATATACACTAAGCCCGTCTATAACCGAATCTGGCCTGGCAAAATACACATACTCGAAGATGCAGAAACCTGCGCCTTCCTGCCTGCCCGTAAGCACAGTCTCCTCATAGGTTATGTCGCCGGTTTCAATGACAACCACCTCGCCGGGTTGTACGTCCCGGATAAAGTCAAACCCGCAGGCTTCCAGGGCGCAGCTTTCCGAAGCCACAGCAGTACCCAGGGCGCTTTTGCCTATACAGAGAGGCCGGTATCCGTTCGGATCACGCATGGCAAGCAGCTTGTTTTCGCTGCTGGCAATCACAAGGGAAAAGGCCCCCTGCAGGTACCCTCCCGCCTTGATGATGCCCCGCAGCGTGTCCTGCTCCCGGGTGATATGATAGGCGATAAGGGAGGAAACAACTTCGCTGTCGCTGGTTGAGTTAAAGTTAAGACCAAGTCCCTTTAGTTCCCTTCTTATCTCCCGGGCGTTTGTAACATTACCATTGTGCGCCGTGGCAATGCGACCAGTAAGATATTCCGTGATCACAGGGCCGGCATTTTCAATGGTGTTCCCGCCGGTAGTTGAATAGCGGGTGTGGCCCACGGCAATTTTACCCCTGGGCAACTTCTTAAGTACCCTACTTGAAAACACCTCATTGACAAGGCCTACATTTTTGTAATAATTGATTTTGCCTCCCAGGGTTACGGCAATGCCCGCGCTCTCCTGACCGCGATGCTGGAGCGAGAGCAAACCGTTATAGGTAATGCCTGCCGCTTCGTCCCCCAGAGTGCTGACACCAAACACGGCGCACTCCTCATGGGGTTTTCCGCTAATTCTCATCATTTTCAGGCTCCCTTCCGCCACCGCTTCTTTGCGGCAAATATACAAAAACTTTGTTATTCAATATGACAGCCGGACGGTATTCTCTTTCAGCCCTACTTTATAGCGGGACTGTTATCATAAAAAAAGGCGCACATCACATAATGTGACCAGCTAACCAACCGGCGGCAAAACCGGTTTTTTAACTGGGATTCACATTATTTGATGAACGCCTTTGTTCACGCCCATTGTACAGTAAAACGCAGGTTATCGTCAATGGTTATTGAGGGATTTTCCCGCTTCAATAAATTATTGCCTGGCATCTTTCCTGGCGACGGCCACGTGGTAATATATGATTCGATATTTATTGAGATAAAAAAGTCGAGTTTTGCTTAATTAGCTCTGGTAATATTATAGATATGAAAAAGAGGAATGAGGGAGATAATGCTAAAGGAATTAAACGATGTGATTGACTATATTGAAGATAATTTAACCGGCGATCTATCTCTTGAAATAATTTCTAAGTATGCCGGAGTTTCTGACTATCACTTTAGAAAGATATTTTTTTATCTTTCAGGGATGACGCTCAGTGAATATATAAAAAACAGAAAACTATCGGAAGCTAATAAGGATTTATTACACGGAGAAAAAGTAACGGATGTTGCTTTGAAATATGGTTATCAGTCCTTGGACGGCTTTACCCGGGCATTTAAAAAATGGAGCGGGTTCTTACCCTCAGAAGCAATAAAAAAAGGCATAAGTAAATCGTTTCCCAAGCTTTCCTTCGTAATAACCGTCAAGGGAGGAATTTCCATGGAATTTAGAATTGTGGACAAACCGGCATTTAATTTAGTAGGTGTAAGTAAACGTGTTCCAATGCAATTTGAAGGTGTTAATAACGAGATTGTAAAGCTTGCAGAAAGTATAACGGACGAACAAAGAGAAGAAATGCATTCTCTTCAAAATATAGAGCCTTATGAAATTGTCAATGCTTCCTATGATGCTGACTTTAATTTCTTAAAGGAAGAAGGATATTTAACGCACCTGATAGGTGTTTTAACAACCGAAAATCAGGTTAGTGAAAAACTTGAGAAAGTGCCTGTGGAAGCCTACACCTGGGCAGTATTTCCAAATGAAGGGCCATTTCCATCAACCTTACAGAATACAATGGCAAAAATATATTCGGAATGGTTACCCTCTTCCGGTTACGAAGTAATCAATGCCCCTCATTTTTCTTTTACTAAAATGGATAAACATAAAAAAGATTATGCTTATAGTGAAATTTGGATTCCTGTTCGGAAGAAAAGCTAATATCACCCCCCACGGCTACTCAACGTGGCTCCGACAATCAGGCCGGGCAAAGGGAGTGTCAACAGCCCTGTCCTCCTGACACCCCTGACGCCTGGCCCTATTTTTCTCTTTGCCTTAAAATTTCTCTGAAAATTTCTTGGGTTTCATCTGCATTCTCCATATTAAAGATGGTAATCCCGTCACCTGTTTCAAGGTAAATAAAAGGGGGCTTTTGGGTATTAACAAACAACTTCACTGAACCCAGTTCTTTTGTCCTGAAGTGTCCCTTCAAGTTTGGACCCAGGGCTGAACCGTTGGTACGTCTTTCGATAACAGGTAATTCTTCCATCAATTTGACAGCCTCAATAGAATCCCATGTATAGACATCACCATACATACCGTGAATTTGTATTCCATCTTCAAGAATAGTCACCTTTGTTGGTTGGGATGAAAAAAACATCAAAACGGCTACAACGATTAAGGTGACAACAATAATGCCCCGAGGCAAAACTAATTGCTTCCATGCACCCTTTCGTAGTTTTCCATTTTCATCATAAATATTCCCATCATACTTTTGAGCCTTTATCAATAAGTAAAATGTGGAAATACAAAAAAATACAATGGCTGGCGTCATAAATTGTTTTAAATCCAAAGCATGCAGAACACCCAAAACTATGAAAACACCGCCATTGACATAGGAATACATCCCTATCAGACGGCCAAGTCCTTCTGTGTTAACCTTTGCCTTCTTCTCTTTTGACATGGTGTTATAGCCTGAGATTAGGAAATACCATTTAAATACATGAACCAACAACCCCATGACGATTAAGAATACACCAATTAATATATAAAACCACATGATAAACCTCCGGAAAAGTGGAATAAAAACAAGTAGTTTAACCCAAAGAATATAGAAATTAAGTCTATATTTACTATTCTACAAGGGGACGGGGTTGTCTGAGAACATAGACTATTACTTGCAGACGTCTATCCAATCCTTAAAAGCCGAGTAGCACTCTAATTCCTTTTGAATTGCTGAATTTATTAGGAATTTACTCTCAACTCCTCAAAACCTTCTCCATTGGCTTGCCTTTTGCCAATTCGTCCACCAGTTTGTCAAGCCACCTGATTTTCTGCATGAGCGGGTCCTTGATTTCCTCGACGCGATGCCCGCAAATCACGCCTTTAATTTTGACGGCGTTAGGATTTATCTGCGGGGCTTCACTAAAGAAGGTTTCGTAATCGACATTCTTTGCAATTTGCTCTTGCAAGCCGGAATCGTCATACCCCGTCAGCCAACAAATCACTGCATCAACCTCAGATTTGGTGCGCCCTTTGCGCTCCGCTTTTTGGACCAGTAGCGGGTAGATTTTCGAAAACGCCATCTTATACACACGCTCGTTTGTCATAATGTGTCACTCCCTTTCGCTTGCTCCTTTACCCTCCACGTCACGAACAGCTGAGGTTCTTGTAATTATACCATTTTTATTTTCTCAAAATGTGAAAAACTACTGACAAAATCAAACTTTGTCAGCAGTCCGATGGTGATTAAAACTCGCCAGGCTGACCTTTCATAGTCAGCATTTCCAATCGATTTTCGCCGGGTTTGGTTCATTATCCACGGCAACGGCCCGCAGCGCGTCAAGCATACGCCCGCACTCGACGGCGGCACATTGCTCCAGTTGCTCCCACGAGACATTTGTTCCCAGCGTGTCATACGCAACCGCTATCGCCCCGTATAAAGGAAGCCCGATACAATGCCGTCCTGAGTGGATAGTCGAGGCAGATTGACCAATCGCCCTGGCAGCGGCTTGCGCAACAGGGCTCGCAGCAGCTTCCCGGGCAGCCGCATGACACGAATCCAAATGCCCCCGCATACCGGACCATAGGACCCGTTTCAGTGATAAACCATGTACTTGTTTGCCTCGTTGCCACCGCTAAAACTATTGACGGGGGTATTCGTCGCCAGGGAAATTATCTTTTTTACGGGGTAAAGCCTGCCATTATATTGAATAGCAAATTTATGGTTTTCTTTCTGCTCCCAGCCAGACCAATCGGGTGTTTCACGCAATTCCTGGTCAAATCGTTCCAGGGCCTTTACAATTATTTCGGGCGTGGTTTTTGGGATCATTTCATTTCACTCCGATTTTTTCTACCATTTCATTACATCAGGCGGCGAGGTTAATCAAAAATGAAAGCTTTAATTATCGATGCCACCGGCACCGTGCCCTCTGGTGATTAATGGACTATTTATAAGTTGTAATTGTAATATTCTCATTATATCACGAAATTTAGTAAATATTGTCTTATTTGGGTAAAAGGGCAGATCACGGTGAAGTTCCCGGCGATTCCTTGAATCAAGAACCAGGACATAGTGTAAAAGGCCGGCCTCTCCAAATACTACGTGTAGTATAACTACCGGAGTATTGAAGAGGAACCGGCCTATAATGAGGACCATGCCATATTACTGTTCTGTAAGCGTGTCAAGAGAACCGTTCCCCTGACACGCGGTGCCCTTGACACGATGATTATTTGATTGAATATGTCGTATTAATCACTACGTTATTTTTTAACATTGCCCAAACCGGGCAATAGGTTTGTTCGGATAATTGAATCGCCCTTTGAATACAAGTTTCATCAATATCACTGGATTGAACATTAAAATCAAGGCTTATTGTCTTAAAGCCAAGGGGGTGTTCGTCCCTTCTTTCTCCGCTGGCGGTTACTTCTAACCCTGAAACTTCTTTGCCCATCTTTCTTAATAAAGTGACGACGGTTGACCCGCTGCAGCTTGCCAGGCTGATTAATAACAATTGCAACGGCATGTAGCCTTCGCCGTCTCCAAGAGGCGGTATATAATCAATAATAATAGACGGGTGGTCCGCTGCTTTCCCCTCAAACTTAAGTTTTTGATTGACTAAAGTTGCCCTTGCTTCAATATTACTCATAATAAAAATCCTCCCTGTATTTATTGTTTAACGCATATCACCCGGTGGAGCTAAGGCCGCACTAAATCATTTTTCTACCCCCTTCATAATTTATAAGGCCTTTATTTATCGTTCGATAAATACTGGAGTAAAAAAATATTATTTAACAGCGCTTTTTTCAGCTAAAATTGATCCGTATTCAAAAATCATATAAATTTCCGACCTTATTTGTTCTTCTGTAATGTCCTCATTAATCAGCACCAGCTTATTAACCATATTTTCAAGTAACCTCATAAATATACTGACCAACAGCTCACAGGCATGAGACTGTCCCCAATATTTTCTGAGCAAGTTCCTGCTGTATTCTATCCTTGAATCTTCCCACTGTTTCAGCTTAGTTTGTATTTCAGTATTCCCCTCGGTCCGCAACCAGGCCTTCAGGGCTAATTTGTATACAGATTTTTCGTATTCTGATAAATTTTTTCTTTGCAAAACATATTGGGTGTATATTTCTTTAATGTGTTCATGCTTTGGCAGCTCCGACCTGAGCCTTTCATTAATCCGGACAAACTCCATGTAGGCAATTTCTTCATATAAGTCATTTTTATTTTTGAAATAGTAATAAAGCATTGGCAATGAGCATCCAACGGCGTTGGCTATTTCCCTGATCGAAGTCCCGTAATACCCTTTTTCACTAAACAGCTCCACTGCCTTGACCATTATTTTTTCTTTCAGCGTGTTTTCTCTCATTGAATACCTCGTGCTTATCTATCGTTCGTTAAGTATATTTTGGCACTATCCTTCTTAATTGTCAAGTATTTTCTGCCCAGAAACACGGGGGGTGAATTCCCTGCTTCTACATGTCTGATTTGCTTTTTTCAATAAATATCCTCAGAAACAGGCTGTATATAAAAAAAGCGATCGCCGCTCCGATCAGCCCGATCAAGGCAAACATGACCGCATAAAATAATACCCCGTATAACTCCCCTCTCACCCCGCTCCAAACCAGCCAGAGAGTAAGGAAGGTATACAGGAATGTTATCAAGGGCGCCACGCCAAACGCCAGTCTGGTCCGGTACAGCCCAAATACCAGCGCTCCTAAGAATAAGGCCAGAGGGGGGTTAACGGTTAAGCTCTTGACCTCTCTGGTAATAACAGTGTTGCCCCAGCTGTAGGTAACAGTTCCTTTCATCGGTTCAAACCCATTAACAATTGCTATCGCCACCGGTACAAGCAGGATGACAATTAAGAGAATACTCTTATCCTTCATCAATCTTACCATTTTTGCCCCCAATATTTCCTTGCTGTCTTTACATGCAACCACATCTTAGCCTTTTATAGGAAAAATATCAAAGAATCGCACTCCATAACACGGTTTCCTGTCATATTCCTCCGGGGTAATCCCATTTATATATACATCCCCCTCCCTTATCCACAAGCAACTCTAAAAGCCATGATTCGTCCGTTTTACTGTATTCCCTGGTTCCCATACGTATTACGAACTTCACGTTTTTAATAATACATCTAAACATCCAAGCTGACCACTCGTCAGGTTCTGGTATCCATTATACCTGCTTTTCGTTCTACTCCATGCACACTTTATTCCGTCCCGCGCGCTTAGCGGCATAAACCGCCTTATCAGCCCGGTCAATTATATTTTCATAATTTCGAACTTGTTCGTCGCCACAGTAGGCAACGCCGATACTGACGGTAATGCAATGCCCGTCTATATCTATATTTTGTACAGCAATCCGCAGACTTTCTGCGATGAATAACAGTTCTTTCTCCCCGTATCCATATGCCATTGCCACGAATTCCTCACCGCCGTAGCGATAGAATTGCAACCGAAAATTCTGTGTAAAATTTTTGAACACTTCTCCCAAACGACTCATGCATTTGTCTCCGGCAGCGTGACCATAGTTGTCGTTAAACTCTTTGAAGTAATCGATATCAATCATCAGGATTCCCGATGGCTTTTCTGCGCTTGTTGTTTCCAGATCTGCCAGAGTTTCAAATAATTTGCGACGGTTAAAAAGACCTGTCAGCACATCTGTTTCTTTTTCAATAGTCAGCAAGCGGTGAGCCTCATAACCCTCTAAACGGCCCCATACCATTTTATTTCCGATAAAACACCCGAGAATAGCAAAACACAGGCAATTGATTGTATCGTCGAGCACATATAATGGTTTAAGGTAAAACGCCAAAATCGTATGTACCACAAGCCAAAAAGCTACAAACAGGTTCATACGGACAGGGAGGTCGATAAAACCGAGCGGCATAATGCAAAACGCTGCCGGTAGAATCGTCGCCCGCATAGTGGGTGTGTGTACTACACTTAGATAAATTGCTAATAAAAATAAGACGGAAAAAGAGATATACAGCCCGCCAAGAGTGTACTTTTTCATAAAAGAAAGCTTAAATATAAAGAACAGGGTGAGAAAGAGGGTTGCCGCCAGAAAATAGGCAGATATAACGTCTATCCTAGTATTACTGAAAGGTGCTGCCAGGAGCAGCAGCACCATCAATAGTCCTCCTATTAGTGTCAGCTCAGATAGAATATTTTCGTTATACTCTCTGATGGCCTGGCTGTTGACAGATGCAAGCCGCATATAGTCTTTTTCTTTATTCCTCAACAGATTCAACCGCTTTCCCTTTGAATCTCAAACATATTATCAAATAATACCTCAAGACAATGTCAAATTACCTCAAATACTGGTTTTCTCCCCATTGCCGTATCGATTCATGTTCCGGGTGCTTGGGGTTATGCCATGCTTCAGCGAGGTGCATAATATTGGCTAGTATACATATAGACTTGCTCCCTATGGCTTATTATAACACACCCGGCTTTGATGCGGTAAGACAGGCTACGACAAGACTTATCTGAATGTGTTTCGGCAGCAATGCCTGTCGGAAAGGTTATACCGTAAATACTACATGATACCTGAACTGCTGCTGAAAATTCAGGCTGTTAAAGTTCCCGGTGAAGAAGGAGAAAAAACAGGTTGGTAAGTAGAGTTTAACTGGAGCTAAAGAAAAGAGGATATAATATTCCACGTTAAAAATGCCCGGCTGATTTCCATAAAAAACTTGAAATATCAGGAGACATTTATTATAATTTGTGTTAGCAGCAATCAGTATGTAGTGCTAACACCAATCCACGAAGATGCAAGATTAAACTTCTAATTAATTGATTTGTATTGATTAATTGGAAGTATTTTGCATTTAACCTTAATAATAGCAGGGTAAGGCAACGCTTCCAATTAGGAAGCGTTTTTTTATATGCAAGCAAACTCCGTCTTTCTGAAATGGAGCACGAGCAGGAATAGAAGCAAAAATTCGTTTTGAGATTAACCTGTCTTTCAAAACGAATTAAAAATAAATCACAAGGAGGTAATATTATGTCTAAGTCTAAAATCAACATTGCCATCACAGGTGTAGGTAACTGTGCCAGTGCTTTGTTGCAGGGGATCGAGATGTACAAGGCATCTCCGGAAAACACCATTGGACTGATAGACTATTACCTCGGTGGTTACTCGCCTGCTGATGTCAATGTAGTTGCTGCCTTTGATGTGGACAAGCGCAAAGTAGGCAAAAGCCTCAAAGAGGCAGTGTTTGCCAAACCTAACTGCACTAAAGTCTTTTACGATAAACTGCCGGATTATCCAGTAAAGGTAGAGATGGGGCCGGTTCTGGACGGTATATCTGAACATATGGCTGATTATTACCAGGACAAAAGTTTTGTCGTTGCCGATCAGGAGCCCTGCGATGTAGTAAAAGTTTTAAAGGAAAGCGGAGCTGAAATCCTCATTAACTATCTACCTGTGGGCTCAGAGAAAGCTGCACGGTTTTATGCTGAAGCATGCCTGGAAGCAAATGTAGGTTTTATCAATGCCATGCCGGTCTTTATCGCTTCAGATGAAACCTGGGCCAGGAGGTTCCAGGAGAAAAACATCCCAATTATAGGCGACGATGTTAAAAGCCAGTTGGGGGCAACCATAGTTCACCGTACTTTAACTAAACTCTTTGAAAACCGCGGCGTCGTCGTTGACCGTACCTACCAGTTGAATTTCGGTGGAAATACAGATTTCTTGAACATGCTCAACCGCAACAGGCTTAAATCCAAGAAAAAATCCAAAACCCAGTCCGTACAGGCTGAGCTGAGGCAAGCTCTGCCCAGTGACAATATCCATATCGGCCCCAGCGATTTCGTGCCCTGGCTTGATGATAATAAAATCTGCTTTATCCGGATTGAAGGAAGAGGCTTTGGAAACGTTCCTCTGACCCTGGATGTTAAACTTTCCGTAGAAGACTCGCCAAACAGCGGGGGCGTAATAATTGATGCAATTAGATGCATGAAGCTGGCCCTGGACCGTAAGATTGGAGGTATACTTTATTCTATCTCAGCCTTTACCATGAAGTCACCTCCAATTCAGTACACAGATACTGAAGCTAAAAAAATGGTGGAAGAATTTGTTGCCGGCAGGAAGGAACGCTAATGAGAGCTGTCATCTTGGCTGCAGGAGAAGGCAGGAGGCTGCGGTCTCACTTTCAGAGACCCAAGCCTCTAGTAAATTTATTGGGTCTCTCTCTCATAGAACGCAATATCCTGTCCCTGCGGGAATGCGGGATAAAGGAATTTGTAATTATCACGGGCTGTTATGACGGTGAAATCCAGGAACACCTGGGAAACGGGGAAAAACTCGGGGTAATAATTAAATACCTGCATAATGCTGACTGGCAACTGGGAAACGGGCTGTCAGCCTACACCTTCCACAAGGAATACCGGCAGGGCGAAAAATTCATCCTAATGATGGCTGACCACATTTTTGAATTGGATTTATTCAAATCTTTTATTGCCGGGGCAGAGGAGATCAAAGAAGACGAACTGTTGCTTGCTGCCGACAGGCGCCTGGAAGAAGTCCACGACCTTGACGAGTGTACCAAGATCAAAGCATGGGAAAACACTGCCATTAAACTTGGCAAGGGGCTTGAGGATTTTAACGCCGTCGATTGCGGGCTCTTTATAGGTACCGGCGAGTTATTGGAGGCATTGTCCAGGTCCATCGCCGGGGGAGCCTACGCCCTCACCGACTCGGTAAACCTGATGGCAGAGTCCGGCAAGGTCAAGCTGCATTTTATAAAGAATAACTGGGTTGATGTGGATGACTATGAAAGTTATAAACACTGTGAGAAGCTTCTCCTGAAGTCACTGGTACCGCCTAAAGACGGCATCATTTCCCGGCTTATTAACCGCAAGGTCTCCCTCAGGATAACAAAACTCCTGGCTCCAACAGGGATAACTCCAAACCAAATAACATTTTTATCATTTTTGACTACGGTAGCCTCAGCAGTTGCCTTTGCTATGGCAAGCCCCCTTTTGGGGGGATTGCTGGCTCAATTCGCCTCTATGCTTGACGGGGTTGACGGGGAAATCGCACGTCTGAAATTTTTAAAGAGTAAATTCGGGGAGCTGTTCGACTCCATCCTTGACCGCTATGGAGATTTTCTAATTGTGACCGGCATGGCCTACTCGTGGTATGCCGGCACAGGCCAGATTGCGGCTCTGCTAGTAGGTGCAGCAGCTCTCGCAGGGATGCCCATGTCTATGCTTTTTAAAGAAAAATTCCGCAACGTTTTCGGGCAACCATTCATTTCTGAAGTTCACGACGGTGTAATGCGCTATTTTGCTGCAAACCGTGATGTCAGGTTATTTATTATAATGCTGGGCGGCATATTTAATATTTTGCCGGCAGCCCTGACCTTTCTCGCAGTTATCGCCCACCTGCAGACTTTCTACCGCCTGTATAGTGTTCGAAGATTATCTTAACAAAGACAAACCATATAAAGGTTAGAACGGGATAGCCTGCCTGCGGGTAAAAACGTGATTTCGCAGTTTGTATTCTTTCAGGATTTCCAGGGCTTCATCTATGTGGCCGCCCAGGTCTTCAAGGGAATGGGCATCAGAACCCACTGTAAAAATTTTAATACCTGACTTCACCGCCAAATCCAAAATCTCCCTTGTGGGATGAAACTCATTTAGCCCTCTACGGCGGCTGGAAGTGTTAATTTCCAGCCCCATTCCCCTGCGGGCCATTTCCGTGAAAATCGGCTCTACAGCACCCCGGTGAATGGTGAGCACCTCGGGTCCATAATTCCTCATACCATAACGAAGGTAGAGGTCTACATGGGCAATACTGTCAAAAAACCCTGTATTAACTGCTTCCTGCAGGATGGTGAAATAGTCTGTGCGTAATTCCGCTAAGCTTTTGTTTTGAAAGTAACTGGGACTTTCCTTCATAGAGGAAATGGCAATGTGGTCAAGGCAGTGGATAGAGCCCATTACAAAGTCAAATGGATAATTGTTGACAATCTTTTCTACATGCTCTTCACAACCCCGATTATACCCTATTTCTATGCCAGCTTTTATTTTAAGATTTGTATGCTTAAACTCATCCTGGGCCCGTGTGATTTCTGCAAAGTAGTTATCCAGCCAGGTAAAATCGAAAACCGATACCCTTTCTCCATTTACATTAATAAAGTTATCCTTTTCCCTGCGTACCGGATCCAGTTCAACATGGGTAGTGAAACAAATTTCCCTAAGTTCCAATTCCAAGGCTTTCTGACAATACTCCCTGATCTTAACAGGGGAGGCATCTATTGAATAGTCCGGGTGAACGTGATAGTCTGTTCTCTGGTACTCCATCATTGATTAGCTCCTTTGCCGGCGTACTAATCTAATCAACTCCTTAATTATTATAACATCCACTAAACAATTGTACTGACTTTTCAGCTTGCCCCGTTAAAACCGGCACTGAAATGGCGGAGTTTTATATTCCCGCCACAACTGCTAAAACTCCATCTATCAATTAAACGCTGAAAAAGTGCCAGGCTACATCTTTTGCAGGGATTAATATAAAAGCTGGCAACATTTCATAATCAACATGATTACTATGCTCGAGATCTATAGAAAAAGCAGCAAGCTGTACCTCGTTAAAACTGGAAATCTCCCGCTACTATACTTTTTTGATTTTCAAGCATGTTCTGAGCAAATAATTCCTAAAGTCAATGTCAAATTCTTTGTAACGCTGGCCTTCTCCCCATTGCCGCATCAATTCATGTTCAGGGTGCTCAGGATCATGCCACGCTTCAAGGAATTCTTTATAACCGCTAAGACCGCCTACATCTTCCGGCGGACAAGCGCCCGCACCTGCAAGTATTATAGGGTAACCAAAATCATAATCTTCAATGGTTTTTTCCAGTTTAATTTTATGTCTCCAATAATCACCAAAATCATAAACGTAGTTAATAGTCTTATATTTTTCCAAATACTTATCAATTTTTACCGTTTGGGGCTTCCTCACAGTTGTTTCAAGTATTCTGGCTACAATACCATGGGGATCTTCCTTCTCTAATAGCCTTTTGTTTTTGTATCTGGCAGAGTAACATTTATACTCTTCATATCCTTCTTCGTCATTTGTAATTCTGAGTTTTTCTTGCGGGAAATCAAATTCATAAAGATGATAATCCTGCCAACCCATAGAAAACCGAATTGTGTCATGCAGGCGTCTGAAGGTTACATCCGCCGGGATAATTACCCTTCTCCATATTAAAGGCTTAGAACCTACCAATTCTATTTTTATTTGATAAGCTTTCATAAGATTAACCTAACTTCCCTTCCGGCACAAAATGCATTATCCTTATTCCACACCCAGAGCCTTGAACACGGCTTCCTGCGGAGTACTGTAAAATATCAGGCTGAATGCGCCAATTAGGTCTGATGGCACACTTCCAAGTTCTGGTGCTGACGTTATTGGTATCAGTACCTTCTTTGCTCCGGCGTCAAGGCATACTTGAAGCACACTCGCCAGTTCCTCAACCTTATGGATGGTACCGCTGATACTGATTTCACCCAGTACAGCTAGGCTTGACAGCGTCGGCTTGCCCAGGGCGCAGGATGCCAGTGCAATCAAAGTCGGCAGCGTCAGGTACTTCGTCATGCCGATACCATTCAGGTCTTGATAATTAACAATATAGTCCTTCGTAGTAGTGCTGATGGAGGCGCTTATATGCCTGCCGTTCGCTTTCAGGTAGTTGAATGCTGTGTTCGCTGCCTCTCTAGCGTCACGATCAGATCCCAGCCCCGTACGTTCGAACTTCCCGTTGCCGGGGAGCATTTGCGTTTCAAGGCGGTAAACCCCGATCATACCGCTCTTACCCTGCGAGACGGTATAGACATTGCCGGGGTTAGTCAAGCCTTCAGGTATTAACCTGCCGCTCCCCTGTTCCGGCACAGAAACATAACGCTCTTCAAAGGTTTCGTTGTCAATATAGGAAAAGTTCACATCGTAGAATTCCATACCGCCGATTTTCTTTAATTGTTCCTTTACGCGGCGGCGCATTTCGAGGGCGAAGACCAAGATCTCCTCTATGTCTTCTTTGGTAAATTCCCCGTTAGGGTAGAGCAGTTTGGTAAAGCCTGACACAATTTTGCGGACGGCGATCACGTCACGCTGGTTTAGGTTCGTGCCAAGCCGGAAATATTTATCAAAAGAGTCGCCGAAAGTCACTTTCCGCATTTCACGCATAAATTCGGCAAGGTAATCTGTTATGAAGCCGTAGTCGTTGGTGAACGATTCAGGCCGGTACTTCGGGATTTCCCAACCCGGGATATAGCAGTGCATGCGGTCTAGAAATGCCGTGTCATACGCCATCACTTCGGGGAACGGGTCAAACAAATGCGAAGTCTTAAGCAGCACATCCACGCTCTGGTTAATGTTACCTACGAAAGCCATTGAAGCTGACGCCGCTTTTTCCTCCTTACCCCTGGCAAAGGAGCCGGAAGCCATATAGTCCTTCATAATTTGCACGCCGTCTTTGTCCTTGAAGGTAATACCCGCTACCTCGTCAAAAGCAACGCAGTCCCAGAGGCCAACAAGCCCGACTTGCTTGGTAGCCATATTGTAAAAGAGGTTGGCGACAGTAGTTTGACCGCCGGAGATAAGGATACTATTCGGCGAGATTTCTTTGTAAAGGTGCGACTTGCCTGTGCTGCGGGGTCCCAGCTCGCAGAGGTTGAAATTGTTCTCGATGAGCGGAAGCATACGGGCCAGCTGCAGCCACTTCTCCCGGTAGGTGAAACGGTCTGCTTCTATTCCCGTGGAACGGAGCAGAACAGTTATCCACTCATCCTTAGTAAAGGCACGGCGCCCGTTCTTGATTTCGTCCAAATCGATGTGCGGCATCTGAATAGGCGTTAGTTTTACTATACGGATGGGCGTAGATTTCTTGTCTTCCTCGATGTACTCATACTCAAGCCCCACAATACACCAAATGCCGCCGCAGAGCAGGCGGTCATACTTTGATACATAATCAGACGATATGGGAATATTTCTCAGGCCAAGGTTGGAAAAATCTGCTTCGTAGCGGTCGAGTTTTATATTCAAGCTGACGGTTATACGGTCGATGATAGTATAACTGCCGCGTTCACGCAAATTGGACAGCACCTTCTGGGCTTCGTCAGGTCGCACGAAGTTCTCTGCAAGGATTCGCTTGACATTTCTCATGCCTTCATCGATTATACTCGGGTCGTCAGAACTGCAATACTGCCCAAGTAAAAACTCCAGGACGTATACAGGAACGTTCGCACCTTCCTTAATTGCCTTGGTCAGATCTTTACGAACAATCCTGCCGTCGAAGTGCTCACGCAGTTTCCGGTAGATAACCTCATTAGGGTCATCCTTTCCCGGTATGTAGTGAGCCAGTTCAAGGTTCATAGAATAGCCCTCCTTGTTACAGGTCAAAGCCGAAATCATCCGCAAAAACTATATCAATGCGAAACTCGACCTCTTCAGGTGCATCGGTGTCATTGGCAATTACAAGACGATAAGTCTTATTGTGATTGTATTGCATTTGCTTCAGTGCAAACCTTACACGGAACACACGGTCAGAAGCATTATCGCTGGTCCTGTCGGCAATAACCGTCTGAATATCGCTGACAGGATTACCCTCATCATCGGTAAAGTATAGCCTGTAATGGCACGGCTGCACCTTGTCACCCACTGGCTGCTTTTGCAGGAAGTCGAGGTAAAACAACATGTTAGTCACCTTACGGCTTTCGGATATGAGCGAAAGGCCGGGTTTTTGTAACTGGACATAATTTTTTTGGCCTGTCCGCATACCCTTATAGACGATGACAGGTACGACCATCTCCTGCAGGCTGATGCCTCCATGGACATAGTTCTCACCGCTGCCCTGAACCTTGATGCGGACAGTATCCTGCGGCGCATAGCCTCTTATTGGAATACCACTGAACGTCCTGTCCATCCTGACAGGCAGCAGGTAATCGGCGGTCGTGTCTATGGCAGTAAGGGCGTAACGCCTGCCCAGCTCGTACAATTTGCCTTTAAAGGTCTGGCGGCTGATTTTCTGGCTCTCTTCAAGCGGTTTGTAAGTGTAAAGGAAGCCATGATCGGCGGTGATCAATATATTTGATCCGCTCATGTCGTTTACGATAATTTTAACAACAGCGGTCAATTCATCGATTGCCGTATTGCAAGCCTCGAACACCTTCGTTTCTGTGGCTTGTTTATCGCCAGTCGTATCAATCGCGTTGTGATAGATATAGACGATTTCCTTGCCGGCAATCAGTTCACGACGTTCCTGTTTTTTCATCCGGAGAAGTTCCTGGTAGGTGGTGACTACACTGCCAGGGTTAGCAGCGTTAAGTATAGCGCCGCGATGCGCTGTGCTGACTGTCGGGCTGCCATCAACAAGCACTTCTATTTTGTCGTTCACCGATATTTCTCTACCGGGCAGGAGTGCTGCCATGCCAAACTTCGTAATGCTTGGAAAAACCGCTTGCACCGCCTCCAACGTCGCCCTGCCCCTGGTATTATGGTTAAGGGCCTCGGAGAGTTCAGCAGCGACCTCATAACGCAAGCCATCTGATATCACCACAAACACGCGGTTACCCTTGCTCACGTTCGGTAATACATAGTGGCTGTAGAACCTGCGCTGTTCGTTTATTTCCGAAACATAACCAAGCGAAGCCAGGTCGCCTTCTATGGCTGTTGTCCAGGCCTGGGTGAGTTGCTTCAAAAACCATTCACGGTACAAGCCTTCCACCACATCGGAACATTTTTTCAAAGCGTCCTCCAAGAGTGGATTCGGGTTTCTCAACGTGTTGCCGAAATGGAAATGGAAGTGCCTGTAATACCTGTCCATCCTGTAAGCTCCAGCCGTGTAGAGTTCCCAGATCTTCGCAGGCTCGACGATATGGAAGCTGTCGATATGCGCCAGGTAGAACTCCTGCATCCTGGCGATATAATAAAGGCTTTCGAAGTAGTCTGCCGTCAGGGAGTACCAGGCCGCAGTGCGGCGGTTCTCCACCACACTGATGATGTCCTCCGCCTTAATGACGTTCTCGCCAATCTCAATAAAGAACCGCTTAAGTATGCTTTCATTGATTGCTGGGAAAGTGTCGCTCTTTAACAGGATGTTTATATCTGTCTTGTCAAAGCGGTCAGGGAGGCGCAGTTTTTGTTCAACATGGCGGCAGATTTCAATTAAGTCACCGCTGCCGTCGCTGCGCTGCCATTCGTTGACCAGCTGATAGCAGTAGGCCTTGCGGGAATCGGAAACAAACCGCTCCAAGCCGCGCAAAGCAGAAATGGGCATCGTCTGCGCTAGGGCAGAAATGAGAATATGTGCAGCCAGGTCGGAAAGCGGGCGATCTTCCGCGTTGCTATAGCCGGTGTACTTGTACACAAGTTGCCAGAATGCCTCGATGCTGCCGCACTTCTCAATATTAATCAGCGCATCGTTGCTTTCTTTATCCAGGCCTGCCGACAGAACAGCGATGATCACATCCTGAGCCGAACCGCCGTTAAGCCCGCAAAGCACTGCCATAATGTCAATGTGCAGTTGGAGCGGTGTCTGGTAGGTGCGCCCGATACGGCGTATCCTGGCCCTGCGTTCTTTGCTGCCGAGGAATTTGGCGTATAGTTTCATCGTCTTCCGCATGGCTGAGGACGGTTCGACAAACAATTCCTCCATCTGCAAAGACACGAGGTCGGCCCGGAATTCCTCGCTGTATAACTTTATATCAAGCAGCCAGTCATCCTTTTGGTCTTTCGCATAAGACAGCGGGTCATAGATAAGGTAGTTACCAGTCAGGTCGTCTGACGAGAGCAGTTTCTTGACGGCAAAGTTGTTCGTACCGGTGAGTTTGACAATGTTTACTCCCGGGAGATCGAGTTCATCTACCGCATCCGCGAATTCGCCGTCCTCATCGCGCCAGAAGACGATGCGACGTTTATGAAATTCAGGCAGAGGAGCGGCAAACCGTTCCACGAGCCTTTTTTTAATCGTTTCTGACAGCATAGTGTCCTCCTATATCTTCGCCAGCACGTCGGCAAAAATCGCGTAGTTCTTTTTCACGCCGTCGTCCAGGTCAATCTCGATTTTTTGATCAGCAAGGTGGTGTACCTTTTCCTCAAAAACAGCTACTTCTTTTAACTGCTCTGTCAGCTTATTCTGTTGTTTTAAGAGACGCGCACGCTCCGCGCCTTTGGCAGCGTTCAGAGCTGCGTTAATGTGGGAAAGCTGGGTGCGGTAACGCTCCTGCTGTTCATGGACGTAGTCCGTCCGCAGTTTAGCCAGCAGGTCACGGGTATAGCGGTGCAAGTAGATGAGCGCCTTGAAGCCGTTCTTTTTGCCGCTGTCAAACAGCCAGTAGATCGGGCGCTTCTTGTATGTCTTGCAGTGGTCTTTGTAGAAGTCATTCAAGAAATAGCTGCGTATCACCTCACGGGGCGTACCCCTGCCGCCCAAAGCATCGGCGATGAATTTCAGGTTTTCTTCCAACGTTTCAGCACCGTATACGACTTTAACGAACTCGACAAACCGCCCCACGATGTCATCACCGAAGTACTCATCGTCGCAGATGGGAAGAACATTGTCCTTGTCGGGGATAAATGTTTTATATTTTCCCTCATCCCACTCGCCGCCCGCATAGGCAAGCCCCTCGACATCAAGCGAATACCGCCCGAACATACAACCCACGGCATAGCTGATAAAGGATTTGATAACATCCTGCCTGGTCAGTGCGTATTTACTTCCCGCCATGGATTCGGGTATGTCCTCTTTATTATCATAAATTCGGTGGACAGTCACGTCCTTGTCCTCAACCTCAGGCGTCAGTTCGTCCTGCAAACCGTAGATGTCGATAAAGATGCGGTTGAGTTCTTCTTCATTGGCTTTGAGAGCGTTGAACCGATTATTTGCTTCTTCTTTCCATTTGCTGTAAGCATTGGCGACTGTGCGTTCGCCATTGATAAGGGGGTGGCGTTTGAAGTCCCATGAGGTTTCAAAGGAGTCCCAATCAGAGCGGGATAGGGAGATGTTGGCTGTGACAATTTCATCAACTGATTTTTTGGCTTTATCACTTACTATTAATGGAATGTTAGCAACATCTCCCGATTGCAGATGAAGCGTTGGATTTAATAACTTTGCCACAAACTCAGTAATAGGTGTGTTAAGAAATCCAAGTAAATACTTTAATAATTCGCTGTTTACAAAACAAACAGTCCCAGTGCTTTCAAAGAAAAAATCTTTCTCCATAATACGAAAGGATTGCAGACCACTTGTTATATTAGTCCATGTTACGCCTTCTTTAAAAAGCATGTTTTCGCTCCGTATGGTAGCACGTCCCGTAGCTTTCACTCGTGCACCGTTGTTCTCCCAATCAACTAAATATAGTAAATTTCCATACCACCTCCTATACTCACCACCTTTCATACACTTGAACCATTTATTTCTGTTCTCGACTACTTCAAACCAAAATCGAATGAAAGTCGCATTATCACCAAGTGTCGAACCCTGTCTTGGTATACCTATGTCGCCAATCCTTTTCCCAACCTCAAATGCTCTCAACATCTTATCACTCACCCAATAGGCCACAGGACTACCGGGTATCTTCTTGAAATTCTCTGTACTAGCAGTGTAGAAGAAACCGCAATCCGGGTTTTCTAAGGCTTCAAGGTATTTTTGTCGTTGTACTTCCATACCGCCGCGGTAGTCAACAAGCCTGAAATAAACGCCTTTTTCACATGTCTTTTTATTGCGATATACAAATGAACAGACAGGCACCGTTGCTTCTTCAAACGCCGAATACTCAAATTGTATCAGCGTTGTTATGTTTTTCGTATTATAAAGGTTATTGCGGAGTTTCTCGTAGCTCTGAATAAACATCCAAACATACGGCGAAAACATACCAACAAAACCGCTTGGTTTTGCCATTTCACCACAACGAATAATAAACGCTGAGAATGTATCACTTTTGTAATCTGTATAGTTTTTCTGTAAGTATTCAGATAGCTTTTCGTTATGCCCTTTATTCCCCATATACGGCGGATTGGTTACAACCACATCATACTTCTGCGCCAGCAGGCGCCTGAAGTTCCACACGCGCAGGTCGCGCTCGTAATCATCAAACATCGTCAATTGGCCCTGCGGCGGTTCCGGCTTTGGCGGGATCTCATCCACTTTAATAAGTGAGCCATATTCCTCGCCGTCGCTCCAGCCCGCCGGATGGTAGACCTGCGGCCTGACATTCTCGGTAAAAATACGGCGGTTATACTGGCGTGCTTTCATCATCAGCGCAAAATAGGCAAGCTGGCACGCCCTGCGGTCGATTTCCAGACCGTAGAGGTTTTTTTCAAGTATCAGCTTAGCAGATTCGCGGGCATTATAGCCCTCACTTTCGTAAATCTGCATCAGCACGTCAAAGGCGTAAAACAATATGTGGCCACTTCCCATACACGGGTCGATCAGCTTGATGTCCTCCGGTGACTTCACCGGCGATTGTTCACGCAAAACGCGCAGTTGTTCTGCAACCTCCGGTGTTTGTTCAGCCTCGTCGACGTAGTATTTCCAGTTGGCTTTTAACGTACTATTCGGGTGAGATTCAAGCCACAGGCGGCCCAGGGAGTTTTCCACCATATACCGCACAATCCAGGCCGGCGTGAAAAGTTGTGTCGCGGCGGGGATTTTTTCTTTTGTAATCTTGATGTTCTTTTTCAGCCCATCAAAAACTGCCTGCTTCGGCTCGGTGTTGTAATACTGATACATCCAACCGATAATCTGCACCGCGTCACGCCAATCTTCTTCTGGTATATCCGTTATCAGCCGTCCCAGCACCCCGTCCGGTTTCAAGATGTTGTTGGGCAGGAGCATTTCTGTATAACTTCCCATTTTCTCGAACATTTCCGGCAGAGCGGCGTGCAGGGCGTTGCATTGGGTCAGCAGGAGGTAGCGGTAAAGTTCCTCTGTTTTGCTGGCATTTAAAAGTTCGGATACTTTCGCCTTATCCAAGCCCTCAAGCTCAATATGCAAGGCCTCTTTTAGAATCTCCGGCTTAAACTCGCCGTTGGCACTCGAAAACACGCGAACATGGGTGGGCAGATAATCGTTGACTTCCATAAAGCGCAGGGCAATAAAGCGGTTGAACCAGGTGTACGCCACTTCCTCAACTGCCTGTTGATAGCCCTGTTCTTTTATCTTTTGAATAAACTCACGCCGCTGCCGTTTCTCCTCTTTGGAGAGCACTCGCCCGGCAACAACGTTAGCGTTTTCGTCGCCATAACCCTTGTCGCTTATCCCATATTGATAGGCACGCTGCTTTACCTGTTCGATAAGCTCGTTTCGCGCCCAGACTGCATATTTCTGAATGGCACTCTTGTTCATGGGTTCCTCCTTTGTCGGAACAGGGAGTAGGGGCTAGGGAGTAGGGATTAGTTTCTGGATCATTGAATTTAACATTTTCCCTACTTCGTTGCACAGTCCCATTGCTGTTTGCACCTGTTCCGCACTTAAATAATTCAACCTGACGCATATTTCAAGTTGCGTCTCTACCTCGGACTTTGAACCTCTAGCTATGGCCAAAAATCTGACGTATTCGGATGATGTATGCCGTGCGTTTCCTTCTGCAATATTTGAGGGGATTGAGACGACCGCTCGCCTTATTTGACTGGTTAGAACATATAATTCTTCTTTCGGCAATAGTTTAGTAAGATTGTAGACCTCTATAACTAAGTCCATAGCCTTTTGCCAGACTATAAGCTCACGATAGCTTTTTACACTCATACTACTCCCTACTCCCTACTCCCTAATCCCTAATTTATCTGGATTCCGTCGCTTTTCTCCAAGAGATCGTACAGCTTCCCGCGAATCGTATCTAAATAGGTGTCCACGTCCTTGCGGGAGGTCAGACGCTTTACGGGGAATACATCATAACGGCGCAAGTGCACAATATTTTGCGGATTTGGCTTTTTACCACCCGCTTTGCATGAAGCCAGGTCTTCTCTGAGGATGGATTCCAACCGCTTGGCAACCTGGTCCTTGTAGTTCTGTACCTGCGTGATCATTGCGTCAAGCACGGTAAGGCTTGTTGCATTGTCAACCTTCTGCTTGTACTCGTTGAAGCGCTCGTCTGACTTCCTGACTTCGTCTTTCGCCTTGCCTCCATAACCTGCCAGTGTGTGGATATCACCCATACACAAGGTGATGATACCGCGCACTTCCCCTTTCTTTTGCTCAAGAAGGACGCTATACGCAGTTTGGATTGACTGCATCAGATCAGGGAGGTCTTTAATCCTGCCATAGGGCCTTGGCATGCTAAGAATAGCTGTAACCTGGCCAATTTTATCGCTGGTAGCGGGGTCTAAAGTAAAATAGTCCCGCTCATTTTGGAGTTCATTTAGGAGCTTGCGCGCCGCGTCAAAGATAGTCCGCTGAGATTTGAAGAAGGTTTCGACTTCTTCCATATCTTCGGTGATATCAAGCAAATCGTCTTGCCTGGTAAGCAGCCGTTTTAAGAGAGCCACGTTGTTGTTCTTCTGGGAGAGGATGTCGCGCATCAAGTCACAGGCTTCTACTACCACATCCTTTCCCGGGTAGCGAGCGTGGTTGTATTTATTGAGCAGGGCCTCGTAATGCTTTAGTTTTGTGTTCAAAGTATCCTTAACGAAAGCAACCAGCCCGTCCTCGTCTTCAGCGATGCTCATCTGTCCAAGCCACTCGCGCAGGAACTTGACAGCTTTCCGCATATCACCCTCGGACGGGGAGATCCGGCGGCTCACGCTTACCTTGTCAATCTCCGATTTTAAGCGAAGGTAGCGGACGAGATTTTTATCGTCCTTGCTCACGACCGCTCCGCCATAGCGTATTTCTATCTTCTGAGCTACGATAAGCCTGGCGACAAGTGAAGCAATGTCAATCTCGCGCCAACCGTAGGGTATCGCCTGGTAACGCCGCTGAACGTCGCCCATTGAAACCGGAACGTGGTTCATGTGGCGTTCCTCAAGCCACTGGCTTATTTCGTGCAAGGCAAACTCGTTGTTGGAACCGGTGCCGGCAATAAAGTTCTGTTGCGGCGCACCGTTGAGGATGTTCAGAATATCCGTATCGTCTTCACTGAACGTGTCGATAAGGTTCAGTTTAAAATAAACGCTTTCGATCAATTGCTTCATCGCTTCGTCCAGTTTGCTCCTGGCGTCGCCCTGCTTAATCTCGACCTTTTCGCCAAAGATATAAAACGTGCCGCCGGCGATGGCCTTTTCTATCTGCGCTTTCGCGCTCTCTTCCAGCATGCGGGCTTGCTCCTGGCGCTTGCGGATAATATCTCTAATTCTCTCCGGCAACTGGGCCACATTCTTCAGCTTGATATACTTACGGATTTTTGCGGCAATTTCCAGTTCCTCAAAATACTGGACTTCATTGGACAGCAGAACAATAACCTCCCGGTTGCTGTGCGAGTCCATAATCAGCTTTGCTTCAGGAGCATTATAGTAGTCGCTTGCCACGGTCACGAAACGCAAACGGACACCTCCGGTGGCATTACCGATGAGAGTATCATCGACATACTGGTCATAGGCGAAGTCGTATTTATGATACTTGTATTTCTTGTACGGGTAGATGTCGCTGAAAATCGTTTGCCCGATACTTTGAACGATAGTTGCGCTGTCCACAGTGGTATTGCGGATTTCGATGGCTATTTCCTGTTCCTCATCTGTCAGGAACAAGTAGGTATCGCCGTTTCTGGCGACGTAATTCTGGGCCTCCAACCGTACCAGGGATTCAGCTATTTCACGCCGCAGGATTATTTTGTCCGTGCGGATGTCGTCCACCATCAGGGTAGCTATGTTGTCTATGTTTGCCTTGAAGTCGTCGATGTAGCGCACGAGGTAGAGTAATTTTAAAACGCTCACATCAAGCTGTTCCAAGCCGTTATGCCTGTCAGCAGCGGTCTGGCAGCGGTCAATCACACGGCGTATGGGGCTTTCGAGGAAAGTATGCACCGTGTCATAGAACTGCCAGAAAGGTACAAGGGCATTCTCGTCTTTGTTCTGCACCTTCTGTGCTGCCTCCTGGAAACCGGAAAGCATCGAGCGCTCACCGCCTGAAAGATGCTTGCCGGCATTACCGTGCTTGCGGATTTCAGCTAGAACCTTCTGAATGATGATGAACTGGTAGGGCACGAAGGGATAAGTCACGGAGAATTCGCCGGCATCAGCGTAGCCCTTGATATCCAGTACCGCTTCCTTGAAAGTAAAAAGATTCTTCAATACGGCGTGTTCCTTCTCATAAACCATACGCAGGAGCGCGTCCGCTTTCTCAGTCTTTTCAAGGATACGCTTTTTGATAACTTCATCCACGGAAGCAGAAGACAGGGACAGGCGCGTGTTAAATCGCCCCTGGATCTTTGAGAAGTCGTCGCCGCTGATTTTCACCACCGAGTCGATAGCTTCCTGGCTGGTGACCATTATCCAAACCTTGCCCCGGCATTTGCTGCCGACTTCTTCTACGATGGATTGAAGGTTAATCATCAGGTCACCGTCGTCGCCTATATATTGACCAACCTCGTCCACACAGAAGAGTAACCGGAAATCTTTGCCCTTGGAATCGACATATTCCTTGATTTCCTCAACAAGCTGCCTGATGCTCATATTCACGCTATCGTCGCTGTTGAACCAGTTGCGTGCAGCGATTTCGCTCATACCGAGTACGCGCTGCAAAACAGTTACAATATCGTCCTCAAAGAAAGCGTAGGCGTCCCGCCTTTCTACCCATGGTGCACCGTTGACTTCCTCAAATACCCTGCGAAATTCTACGGTTTTGCCCTGTTTATCAATAAAACGTTCCAATTTCGCAATTTTTAAATCTTCGCCGTAGAAGCCGAGATGGTTGTAGAACATCTTGGCGAACACGCGCAGAACAGCAGTTTTGTCTTTGTTAATTGTACCCTCAATATCTATGTTGAAAAGGATAGACTCCGTGGGAATGCTGGTGCATCGGACAACGGTGGCGTACATCATCGGGTCGTCGAATTTGTCTTTGAAATACTCAACAGCACGTTTACCGCAAACTACGCGATTTGAGAGCAGGTAAGAAAGTATTTTAAGAAGGTGCGATTTACCGCTTCCAAAGAAGCCCGAAATCCAGACCCCTATTTTGTCGGTTGGCTTGTCGATGGCTTTTGAATAGTTATCAAAGAAGGTATTGAAATGGCGGCGGAGTTCCCTGGTAATTATGTACTCTTCAAGTTCCTGCTTTAAACTCTCCTCGTCGTCTTGTGTCACCTTGACAACACCGTTTATATCACGGTTGATATCCTTTTGGAACATATTTTGAATCTTCATAAAACTCACCTCAGCTTAAAGTAGATTGAACGCCCTGTAATAGTTCCCATCGTGGAACTTATTGAAAAGGATTAGGTTTTGCCCGTTGAATTCCCCTGGATAAAACACCACAATCGGTACATCTGAAAACTCCTGCTGCATAATGTCCAGCATTTTGTGCGACCGCATAAAGGGATAAACCTTGCCGACGCCTGTTAGGAACAGCACATCGCCATACTGGTGGGGCTCATATTTCATCTTGGCTAAAAACGCCTCTGGTGTGGCTACCTTCTGAAGCTGGGCGAGGAGGTAATCCTTGCCTTTCTTTTCCTCCAGGGACGGCACAGCACCGAGCACCCGTTTTTCATCCAGTATTTCAAGCAGGATCTTATACATATTCCGCTCGATAACCCTGAAGCCGTCGGACGGTGTATTTACCAGCCGCTCAACGTAGTCGCGGACTATGAGTTCGTATTGCGGAGCGTATTTGAAGACGTGAATCCCCACCTCGTTAGCAAGCCCCTTATTGGCAAGAAAATTCGGGTCGGAAATACGCTCCTTGATTTTGTCAAGTTCTCTTTTGATGTCTGCCATTGTATCGCTCCTCTACCTGAAACAGTTGAAGGCAGCAAGTGCCTCCAGGTCATTGTTTTCGCGGATGCCCGCTTCAAGTTCCGCACTGATGCAGATGGGGTTCAGCGTGGTGTCCTTCACGCTGTCCAGAATCTGCGTTTCAACCAGGCACTTGGTCAGAACCTGCTTTAACTTAGCTATCGTCTGCTCACTCCAAGCCGCCACATACTCGTTTTGTGCCTGCAAGCGGGAAAAGAACACGTTGATGTCTTTCCTGGTGTAGGAAAAGTCCTGTTGACGGTACTTTTCACCGATGAGGTCAATCATAAACTCACGTACAAGGCGGTTATAGCGCATCATTGCATAAAGGTTAATCTGCTTTGCTACATCGACGGGTGCATTCGCTAGATGGTATACCAATCTCTCGTTGCCAAGGGCAATAATTCGCTTATAGCAAGCGCGGGTGTGCAGCGATACCTTCCTCTCGGTCGGGTACTGAAACAAGTTGTCCCTTTTGATGTTTTCAATAATTTCTTCAATAGGCTTGCCTTCAAGGTACTGCTTCGACACAATTCTCATCTCATAAAACAGGAATTGTTCAGAAGTCAGGGTGCCTTTGTACGGCATAGAAGTATCCATGTGGATCACCTTTTCAAGCCCCTCCGGCCTCAAATTGCTATGAGCGGCTCATTTAATTTTTGCGCTCTGGCCACTTTCGACCCAGGCATCTACTTCCGAAATTCTAAATTTGAACTGTTTGCCTACTCGATGGTGTGGAATTGCACCTTTCTTAATCCAGTTGCGGATAGTGTCTTTACTTAGACCGAGATGCTCGGCAATTTCCTCAAGGCTGGACCATTTCTCAGGTTCCTTAGACATTTGCTTTTCCTCCCAATGTTGCCTTGCAACTATGACTTTAGTAGTAAGTATACCAAGTTTTCGGGTTAATCTAAAGGATTTTTTTGGGTTTAGTATGAATTAGCATGAAAATGTTGTAATTGTTTTTATTTATTAGCTACATCTGATAAAAGAAAGACTGTCATTCTCCCTCTTTTGTTTGAAAATCCCTGGTTATGACTGGGTGCCGGGAGACATAAAACTCCCGCGGTGTCCAGATTTTGGACAATGCTTCCGAGGCTTCACGGCCACAGCCCTTGCAGGGTGATCCAGAACTACCACGTCCAGGCACAAACCTTCCGCACATTAAAGCTAAAAATCTTGAAAAGGACCATTTTGTATAGCTTTACATAATCCCGACTGCCGGGAGTCACCCCGAAAGGCTGTGGCTGTTTTCCCGCAAACAATCGCACACATAAAAATACAGGGCTTCCCGGCGATCCCACCATCAAAAAGCATATTTCGGCAGACGGCAAATTACCGGAAAACCCTATTTAAGCCGTTCTTCAAGGGCTTATTTGTTTTTACACGTGACATCAGTACCACGCACTCCACATGGAACGGGCAAACTAGATTGATGTCTTGGGCTGGTTTTTGAACCTTGCGGTTGCAGGAACATATAAATGATCTTTTGGAGCGATCAGACGGCCCCCGATCTTTTCTGACGATAAATTCCTCCATGATAACAGTAGTAAGTATCTGCTTTGAGCGACATTAGCTTATCCATAGATTGCACAGCTTGCTCCAGATTCAGCGTTAACAGCGGATTTGCAATCACTGGCAGGCCGTTCTCCAAAGCCATAGCGTCCCCGGTGATGACGATCGAGTCGTTTTCCATAAAAAGCGAAATGTGCCCGGGCGTGTGTCCCGGAGTGGCGATGGTGCGGCATCCGCCGCACCAGTCCATATAATCGCCGTCATGCAGGAATTCGTCCACTGAAACAGGCTCAACCCGACGCAGCATATCACAAAACGCTTTGCCGAAATCCTGCTGTTCCGGCGGAAGTGTTTTCTGCATGTCCTCCGCTTGCTGCAGACGAAGCGGTTTTTCTTGCGCTGAAATATAGGGTGCCTCCGCTTGGTTGGCATATATTTTCATACGGGGATTGACCCTTTTTAGGGCGGCCGCCGCTCCCATATGGTCGTGGTCATGATGCGTCAGCACAAGACCGGTTACTTGCTCTGCCGACAATCCATACCGATTCAATTCGGTTTTCAATATGGGAAGCGAGCCGATAAAACCGCAGTCTACAAGAATAATGTTTTGCTGATCCCAAAGCAAGGTTGGATAAACTGTAAGCTGAGTGCTACCAAATGGCATGGTTATTGGAAAACTTAAAATTTTGTATTCCATAACATTTACTCTCCTAAATTAATTAACCACTGCAAAAGTTTCAGGCTAAATCTTTTGTAAATATTAATATAAAACCGGATTTTTATCGTGTGTTTAAGCACATATAAGATTTCAATAATTCATAGCACGGCTATTGATTTTGCTGCCCGGCCAAATATTCTACTTCTTTCCTATGGGCATCAAGTAAACAGGTTCCTCTTCACCAGGTAAATCAAGTACTTCTTTAACCCCATCATTGTAAAAAGCCCCTATTGCCACTGTTCCCAGTTTGAGGGCCTCCGCTTGAAGATATACATTTTGCGCTGCATGTCCTGTTTCGATATATACATATTGCGCTGCCCTGTCCCTATAACGATAAAACGTTCTCTTGAACACGGCGCAATAAATAATAACAGCTGCGGCATTTTTTATACTATCCTGCCAAAGGCTTACACTACAAATATCATCTCTTATATCCCCTTTTTTCTTAAGAATCAAAATATGACTTGCAGGATTATACTTATATAATCCTGCTTCAATCCCTTCAACCATTGCTATTACCACATATATTTCCAGGGGATATAATGCGCCGGCTGACGGTGCTGTCCTAAATCCTGTTGCCTCATTAGTAATGCCTTGCGCGGCCCACAATAACTGGGATATATCGTTTTCCCCTATCTTCTCTTCGCTATAGGTACGGATTGACCTCCTATTGGCAATAGCCTCTTCAATTGACATATCACCTTTTCTTACAGGTTCAGAAAGCTTATACTCCTTCATCTCCATTTGTGCTTCCCTGCCTTTATTTTTATTATGGACTCCGGTTACATAATCGTGCCCTTTAAATCCGCCAGGCTGCTCTTCTCACAATAAACTCTTTACGTTCTCGATTAATTTGTACTTCGCATTATATTTTCATTGCACCTTCGATACAGGTTACAGCTTGACCACCGATTAAGATTTTACCGTTATCTGCAAATCGGACTTCAACCCTTCCGTTTCGCCCTACACACTGACCCTGACTCGCAACGTATTTGGGCTTTCCAATAAGTCCGAGCTCTTTGACAAGTGTTGCTACGCAACCGTTACCGCTACCACACACCGGGTCTTCATTTATTCCCATGTTTGGGGCAAATGAGCGCACCTCAATATCTGATTCCGGATTATCAGGAATTATACCAAAAACGGTGACGCCTGTTATGCCTGGTGGAATTAAGGCACTGAATTTCGCCATGTCCGGACGCAAGTTTCGCACTTCACCTGCATTAGATAGTTGTAGGGTTATCCATACTGCTCCCACATCAATTATCGCACTTGCTTTAATGCTATTGGGATCTACCCCCAAAGCACTTGCCAGTTCTGCCACATCAACAGATTGGATACTTTCTACCTTCGGCTCAGGCAACTCAAAGAATAATTTATCTTCATAAATGTGAATGGAAACCAATCCCCTGCCACATTCCTGAACCAGGCGGCCCGCTGCCTTTGGTTTAAGACCATGTTCAAGCACTGCAAAGGCAGAACCTATAGTGGGGTGGCCGGCAAAGGGAAGCTCGCTGCGGGGTGTAAAAATATGCAACCTGTAGTCTGCTTGCGGGTCTGATGGTGTACATACAAATGTAGTTTCGGACAGGTTCATCCAATTTGCGATAGCCTGCATCTGCTCAGTTGACAGTTCATTACCATTGAGTACCACAGCAACAGGATTGCCCATGAATGGTATGTTTGTAAACACATCTACTTGTTTGAATGGAACCTGGTGATTCATTACATTTTCCCCTTTCCTATAATGTTTATAATTATAACGTTATTTTAATCAAGTTTTCTATCATATAGTTGCGCCGCAATCAACACTACAAGTATCGAACCTGCATTATGAACCAAGGCACCTGTTGTGGGAGTCAACCATCCCCTAAATGACATATATATTGCCACGATATTGATAAATAGTGAGAGGGAAATCCCAAATTTTATGGTGTTTACTGTAGCATTGGAAAGTCGTTTAAGATACGGGATTTTGGAAATATCATCGCTCATAAGAGCAATTTCCGCGGCTTCAACAGCAATATCGCTGCCCATGGTTCCCATCGCCACACCTACAGATGCCGTCTTAAGGGCAGGAGCGTCATTCACGCCGTCTCCTATCATACAGACAGACTTACCCGTCTGTTGCAATTGGATTATGTTCTGCACCTTTTTCTCAGGAAGTAATTCTGCCCGCACAGTGGTAATGCCTACTTGTTTTGCAAAATAATCAGCCGTTCTGCGGTTATCACCGGTAAGCAGTACAGTTTGTGTACCCATGTCATGCAACTCAGTGACCATCTCTTTTGCTGTAACACGCAGCACATCAGAAAGACCAATCACACCCGCGCAAATCCCATCTACAGCTACCAGTATCGAAGCTTTACCCTGGTTGTGCAAAGCATCCAGAATATCGGCTACCTGCCCGGGGATATCAATTCCGTTTTCAATTAAATATCTCTCATTGCCACAAAACAGATGGCGTCCAGAGACTCTGGCATAAACCCCTTTACCTGCTTCCATACGAAATTCTTCTACATCATTTAAAACAAGGTTTTGTTCCTTAGCATGCGCGACAATTGCTTTTCCCAAAGGGTGCTCGCTGCGTGATTCTGCTGAGGCTGTCAAAGTAAGCAGCTCTTTTTCATTCAATTCCTTAGAGAAAGAGATAATGTCGCTAACCTCAAGTTTTCCAAATGTAAGGGTCCCGGTTTTATCAAAGGCTATCGTATCCACCTTGCCCATCTTTTCCAGTGCTTCACCGGATTTGATGATGATCCCATGTTTTGTAGCCTGTCCAATAGCAGCCATAATAGCAGTGGGAGTAGCCAGAACCAAAGCACAGGGGCAAAACACTACCAGTACGGTAACACCACGAACTATGTCTTGCGTAGCGAAATACGTTACAATAGCAATCAACAATGCTACCGGCACAAGCCAGGTTGCCCATCTATCTGCTATACGCTGTATCGGCGCCTGTTTTTGTTCTGCATCCCTGACCATGCGGATTAGTTTCTGTAGTGAACTGTCCTCTCCAACTTTCGTTGCTTCCATATCTATTGATCCGAAACGGTTGATGGTTCCACTGAAAACATTGTCACCGGCTTCCTTGTCCACAGGCAGTGACTCACCAGTCATGACAGCCTGGTCGACCGATGTATTTCCACTGATAATTTTCCCGTCAACCGGAATGGTTTCCCCGGGAAGAACACGCAGAATATCCCCCACTTTGATCTCTTCTACATTTATCATTTCTTCAATTCCGTTATCAATTTTGCGGCCCTGCTGTGGAGCAAGGCTAATGAGTTTCTTCAGACCCTTTTTAGAACGTTCAGCTGTTTTTTCCTCCAAAATCGCACCGATGGCCATAATAAATGCAACTTCACCCGCTGCAAATATATCTCCAATGATGATCGCAGCAATCATGGCCATGGAAATCAATAGGGCAGAAGATATTTTGCTCATCCCTTTGTTATGGATTATTCTCCATATTGCCAGGTATAGAAGTGGAACCCCACATATGATAACTGAGACCCATGCCGGGTCAACCGGAACTTTTATATCCAGCAGCATAAAAATAAGGCTTGCGCCTAAGAACACGCCGCCAACGATTGTCATAGGTATTCCGGCTAAAAAATCGCTTAATCTTTTCATTATATACCCCCAGTTGCATTGCAGATTAGTCAATGATACAATTTGTATGTTACCGAACATATTGTTCGTAATTATTATATGGCTATCCGATGCGATTCTCAATAATCAAAGTGTACACTTTGTATTTTACAGAACATTTTAATAGTATTTTGTACGGGAGGAGCTGCAATGGACAGGAGGCAGCAGAAAACACGGGACGCTGTTTTCAAGGCACTTAGTTCACTTCTTGAAAAAAAGCGATTCAGCAATATAACGGTACAGGAAATTATTGATGAGGCGAACATTGGCCGGAGCACTTTTTACGCTCATTTTGATACAAAGGATGAGTTGCTCAAGGCAATGTGCACCGATATCTTCAGCCACGTCTTTTCTGATGAGCTTATGTCAGAAGAAACTCACGATTTTTCTGGTAATAACAATGGACTTGAATCAAAACTCACACATATTCTCTATCATCTGAAGGATAATGAAAAAAATATAGTGGGCATTTTATCTTGTGAAAGCGGCGAACTCTTTATGAAGTATTTTAAGGAATATCTCTCGGAAATGTTCTCTCAATATTTATCTCAATATTTAAATGGGGTAAAAATGAAAGCCCCTGCTGATTTCGTTATTAATCATCTCGTAGGTAGTTTTGCTGAAACAGTAAAATGGTGGATTGATAACAGAATGAAATACACTCCTGAAGAGACCGCCAGGTATTATATCGAGGTTAGCTTTATTGATAGAATTATTCCAGATCAATATGTTTTAAATTCAACCAATAAAAAATAAAGGGCTCCCGACGCAGGGTGCCCAAAATTACGAGTGGCAGAATCAGCCGCCGCTTTATGCTGCAATAATATTACCGGTAAGTCTTTGGATGATTACTCCATTATCAATCAACTAAATCAAATCTGAGTTGATCAGGAGCCTCCGCACCATGATTGTGGCTCCGCTCTTGTGATGTTATCCAAAGGTGCTATCCGGCCGTCGTTTCTGCCGGTAACAATACCTGTCTTTACACATTTTGCCACAGAATCCTCAGCCCAGCCGGAGACCCCGGCTTCATCGCTGAATGCCGCAAGAATGTCTCTTGCCTCTACCTCAAGCTCTTCTCCAAGCCTGGTGACATCCATAGCCCGCGTTAAGATAGCCATTGCCTCCTGGCGGGTGATCTTTTCCTCTGGCTTAAATGTCCCGTCATCATAGCCCCTGATCAAGCCATGGGATGATGCTGTTGAAATGTATTTACTGTACCATTCGCCTGCTTTTACATCGGCATAATTATTTTTGTATTCTTCCGGTCCAAGCCCCAATGCCCTGACCATAACTGCCGCAAATTCAGCCCTTGTTATACTGCGTTCGGGCTCGAATAATTCATCGCCCACTCCGCTGATTATCAATCTGGAAGCCATATCCCTGATATCTTTCTGGACCCAGTGGTTTTCAACATCCTTAAAGGTTTTCGGACTGTAGATGACAGTGTAGGCGCTGCTGGTCAGGCTGTTTATTTTTGCGTAATATTTGCCGTCTATCATTGCAACGGCTGTGGGCACATGAGAGAAGGTCCCGTCTGGATTGAGCACAACGCCTGTTGTGATCCCGGAGGGAGCTACGCCTTCAGGTAGGGCAATGAGCCTTTCCACATATGCATTGAATTTGGAAACCTCCACGGTCTTGCTCCCGTAGGAGCAGGTGATTTCAAATTCTATGGGCCCGGCGATAATTTGATAGTTGTTTTTGTTTGCGGTATCTTCAACGGTTTTGACGGTTTCTGCGGCAGGTCCGGATATCTTTACATTTACCGCAATATCTTTTGATTCCGCCTGTTTTCCGAGCTGTCCAATAGGGCGTCAATATTTATTTGCGATGCCGGCAGCGTATAGGTAACCTGCCCGGTTTTAATCTCCAGGACGGCATCTTTGCTTGCCATGTTCTTGACGGTCTGGCCGTTCAGGGTTCCGGTGACTACATCCGCGCCACTCATAACAGGAATGGTTACAACTGCCTTGTTGCCTTCCTGCGCCAGTATTTCGTCAATTTTATGATCATCTATAACTACGGTTGTGACTGTTTTATCGCCTTCCCGGGTGGTCGTCGCCGTAGCCGCTGTTTCTGTCTTGCCGTTGACCAGTATTTTAAAACCGGTCTCCTCCGGCTTTTTACGCCTGTCTGAACCGCCGTTTGAACCGCCGCCTGAATCGCCGGGATCAGTCGGCTGTTCATAATTGTTAATTTTAAAAGTATCTCCCGGTATTTCCGGAATTGTCCCGGTCCGTAACATTACCGCGCTCAAATCATACGGGCTCAGGTTTCGGGGAACCCACACCTTTCCTGAAAAAGCGCTCGCGTCTATATCATCTAAACTACTTAACCTCTCATATTTTGCATGTCCTGTATCGGAGCTGTCCAAATAGGTCATCATTAACTTCCATTTTCCATGCTCCTGAAAGGCCAAGTTTTTGCTCATAAGCAGTATTCAAGAGCGGCCTGGTACGCTATTGAATCGAAGGATAATGAGCTTCTGGAAAATATTATTAGCGCATGCTGCAGGGATTATATAAAAGCCAGCAATTACAACGATCTTCGGATATGGTTTCAGGCGCTTAATGATATGGTCAAAGCTTGTACCATGAGATAACAATTCGTACATTCTTTTTAAGGTTTCATAGTGTTCTATGGTCACTTTTGATTCATTCTGATGTGTTATCGAATCTGGACATACAATTAGTTGTAGCTTGCTTAATGTATCTAGCTTTTCGAACAGTTGAAACCAGAACTTATCAATTCTTTTCTTTTGCTGTTCAGCAACCTTGGGATTGAGTGTTTTTTCCATGTTACTGATAGCAAACTGGTCCAAGTAGATTATTTTCTTATGTAATTTAGGTAGCTCATATCCTTGAGTATACCAACATTCCTTAAATCGACGTGAATAGTGATTCCCACTTATAGATAGTACACCAAAACTGGATTTTGCCTTGCATTTCGGGCAGTCCCAATAAGGAGCCTTTATAAATATTTTGGGGTCAATAGGAATATTTTAACATAATCACATTTATTTCTTCATCCCAACTTCCCCTAACAAACATAATTATATTATAAATTCTGGAAAATTTGTTGAAAGTTATTTGACTATTTTTTCAGAATATCATTTCCTTCCCAGGCGAGCTATACTCTCATATTTGTCAAAGAAAATCCAGTCAGGCAATTAATGCAAAGCAAAGTATGGATATCACGAAATAAATAATATTAGATGCTCTCCAAACCAACATTTGCTTAGCATAAATCCTGACAGATACAAATCCCGTTATTATGTAAAAAGTGCAATATAAAACCCCTGAAAGCAAAACAGAATAAAAATCTATATCTGTAAAGAAGATTAACATAGAAGATGCTATTAAAAAAATAATTGTCGGTAATACAGAATAGCTTAGCAAAATTTCTATATCCGTATAAGGTATGTAAAACCCTCTTTTCTTTTTGTCAATTATTGAGACAATCTGTTTTCTAAATAATTCGGCAAGGTTTGCATAAAAACTTCCCAGGGCAATTGCTGATAGAAATCTATTTAGTCCAAGTGTCATAAACACAAAATTATTAAATATTATGCCTGCTGCAAATATGATAAATAGAAACTTTACTGTCTGTATATTGGTTCTTACCACTCCTAAAAAACTTTTCATTATAAGGGCGGTTTTTTTTGACGGAGGTATTCTCGAAAAAATACTATGGAATACAGGTTTTTTCGATAAGTTAAGTTTATTTACGGTCTCCATCATGCGAACCATATCTTTCTTTGCAGCAGCCGCCATGTTTTCATATATGAAACTGCAATCACGGTAATATTTGTTCCATAATATTTTAGTTCTATACGCCCGGATGGCCGCAAATACAGTTAAAACAGTTAAAATGTAAAGAGAAATCACCATATTATATATAAGCAATCCCGATATGAATAAAAATATTGCCACAACATATATTTTCTGCGAAACTGACTGGCTGTTGTAATAAATCCACGCTATGAGACTGCTTAAGAACAGATATAAGGCGGTCACACTACTATATATAAACAGTTCTTTGGATATTGCTGCACGATAAGTGATAGTGGCTATAACAGCACCTGTAGCAATACAGCCGGCTAAAGACAGAAATACTTTTATATGAAAAAGCTTTGTAAATAATTGTGAACCTCTGAAAAAATGTATGGAAGCCGGGCTCATTCTTATAACCGGATATCTGCCGGATATAATTTTTCTAAAGGACAACAGAATTATCAATATAGAGGTATAAAGCATCAGGTCATCCACCGGTACCATATTTATCCGTTCAACTACACTCTCTGCTATAAATAGAAAACCTAAAACGGTCGCTGCAAAGAAATACCAATAGTTCTTCAATAAATCAAAAGTGAGTCTTATCCTGTTTTTAATAATCAATGACATCAAAGTCACTTCCTCCTCCAAAGGGTCGGGTATCTCCTGCAGTGATTCTTAAATATAACTGTTCCAGGGTACAGTTTTTTAAGTTATATGCTTTCCCGATATCTTCCTTTGTTCCCTCAGCAACAATTATACCTTTATTCAAAATGATATATCTGTCACAGAAGGACTCAATCACATCAAGCAGGTGTGTCGATAGCAAAACGGTTTTTCCCTTTTGCCTCTGTTCGATAAATATATCTTTCAAAACTCTGATTTGTTTAGGATCAAGCCCTGTAAATGGCTCATCCGCAACAAACAAATCGAAATTTCGGAGTACAGCACAGGCTATCATAAGCTTTTGCTTGGTGCCTTTTGAAAGTGTATCTGGTAATTTATCCAAATATTCCGCCAGTTCCAAACGTTCTATAAGGTTGTCCACATCCTTTTTGTTTTTACCATATACGGCAGCAAGCAGTTCTAAATGTTCATTTACAGTCAGTTCTTCATAATAAACGGGAACATCAGGCATATATGTCACTGGATATGATGTATCATCGTACTGGCTTAAAGGCTTGCCCTTTAGCGTTATCAATCCCTCATCCGGCACTATATACCTGACAATATTAAGAACGGTAGTCGTCTTTCCAGCTCCATTTGCACCAATAAGACCTACTATCTCACCTTGATATACACTAAAGGATATTTTATTAAGAGCCCTTACCCTACCATATGATTTAGATACATTTTCAAATCTCAGAAGCATACTGCTTTTACCTCCTGCGAACTCGTAAAACTACACGCATATAATTTCCCCATGCAAATTCTAACAATAACGTGTTTTTATTTAATAATGTTCTTCTGGCTTTTGATTTTGAAACTGCTATGCTAAATAAATTCCGATTATAGGAATGCCCAGAAATGAACTTCACATTAAAATCACATTAGAATCTCTTCCATAATTAAAATAGTTATAAGAGCGTGTTCGAAAAGTAAATATGCAAGTTGCATATGATCAAATTGATTAAAATAGGAAAATGCACCAGCGCTGGCTAAGTAGAAATGTACGACCAAACTACCAAAACCAGCGAGGTGCATAACATTGACGGGTGTACAAATAGACTTATTTCCTATGGCTTATTATAACACACTTGGCTTTGATAGGGAATTAATAGATTATATTGAGCATTCCTGTTAACTTTGAAAACGGCCTTTGAAAAAAGAGACGCCCATCAATACAATGGTAATGTGCTGATCCAGCAAAGAAAGGCACAAAACCAGATTGAGGAGGCGTCCCTATATGAATCGTACATAAAACGAGAAGATTTCGCAAATAAAAATTTCAACATTGGTAGTAGGAATCGACATTGGGAAAGAAACTGTAGTGCACCCCGTTGTCAAGACACATTTCTGAAAAAATTAAGCTATGTTACCCTCTCTTTCATTGAGATTTTTTATCCCCATAACCACCGCCTGAAGATTATACCATCTCCGGGCGCCGGAGCGTCAAGGT
>LFSA01000059.1 GCA_001512635.1 Pelotomaculum sp. DTU098
CTAATGAGCCCGCCCACCCCCAGGACGCCATAAGCCGGAGTAAATAATTCAGCAACCAAAAGCCCCACCCCCAGTAGAATCAACAGGCCCGCCACCAGGTTCACCTGAAACAGACCCAGGCCGTAAAGCCCTAAAACCAGCCCGATGGAACCCAGCACCTCGGGCAGGTAGAAACCTGGAGAGTAAAACCCGATGAGTAACCCGTAAATGCCAATCATGAGCAGGACCATGGTCATGGTGGGGTTGCTTACCAGGTGAATGAGCCGCTCATTGACATTGAGGGGCAGGGGTATTACCCTGGCGTCCAACGTGTTCAACACTCTTTCCCCGGCGCTGGTTTGGACGGTTTTGCCGTGCACTTCCCGCAGCAGCTCAGTTAAGTCCGCAGCGTTTAAATCCACCACCTTTTTTTCCAGGGCTTCGTTGTTGTTTAAAACCAGGTTCTCGGTGACAAACCTTTCCGCCAGATCACCGGGCCGTCCCCGCTCCGCGGCGATGCTTTTCATGTGGCCGGCCAGAAAATTGATGGTTTTCTGGTCGGCCGCCGCGGGCTCATCCCCGGGCGCCGCCATTGTTACCGGCATGGCTGCCCCGCAGGTGGTTCCGGGGGACATGGCCGCAATGTGCCCGTTCAGCAAAATGAAGGTGCCGGCTGAGGCGGCAATGGCACCCTGGGGGTTGACATAGGTGAGCACGGGCAAGCTTGAGGCGGACATATCCTGGATAATCTCAAGGGTTGCCGAGACCAGACCCCCAGGCGTATTCAGCAGGATTACCACCGCATCCGCCTGCTCTTTTTCCGCCAGCCTAAGCCCCCTCTGGATGTTCCGGGCTGTACCGGAGGTTACCACATCATCCACCTGGATGGTGTAGACAAGGGGCTGCTTGTCCTCGGAAAAGGAAGGGGCCCAAAAGAACAGCACCAGGCACTGTAAAAAAACCACTATAATTAAAAACCTTACTGATCTAAATTTCATCCAAGGTCCACTCCCGGACTTAATAAATTTCTAAAATTTTCAGGCAATTCCCTGCCAAACAGGCTAAAGTAAAAAAGTGTGGGTATCTTTATCAAAACCAGGCAAATTATTGTTCCATTTCCGAAGATCTAATTACATTATAAACCATTCCCACGGTAATATTCCCGAAAAAAAGTCGCTGTAAGGGAAAAATATGCAAGGAAAGGAGCAGGCAGAAAAAACCCTGCAACTTCTTGCAAGGCCAGGCTATGAAAATGAACTTTTCTATGGTTACAACACCCACATAGGTTAATTGGGACACACCAATTATTATCGAACCCAGGGACAGGCATATAAGGCCCGTACAAATATGTAGATGCATTAAAAAGGTAAAAAGGCCGGAGGTGGAAATCCCCTTTGGCCTTTTCACTTAACCGACTCTGATTTTTCATCTCTTTGTGTTGATAGAAACAAAATGAACGTCTCTTGTTTGTATGCATCGGGAGCTTTTAGGGTCAGAGAAAGAATCTTTGAAAACGACCTCCATCCCTATTCAATCTCTTGAATCATACTTTGTTAAAATCGATATCCAAACCACCCTGGGTATATAAAACCCTTACTACACCACCCTCCAGAGGCCAGAAGTACATACTAGCTTGTTCAGACACCCGTATTCCTGCGGAATTTCAAACATTCTCTCAAGCGGTGTTCCCATTGCCCAGCTGAGAATGATCCTGTTAACGCTCTTATGTCCAACGATAAGTATGATGCCGTGGGCGGATGCCAGTATTTCATCCAGAGCAGACAGCACCCTTGCGGAACACTGGGCGAAGCTTTCGCCCCCAGGCGGCTGGTAATTAACGATGTCGGCGCCTCGCTTTTCAAATTCGCCGGGATATAAACGGCGAACTTCCTCAAAGGACAAGCCGTCCCACGACCCCATATTGATTTCTCGCAAGTTCTTCATAATAACAGGCTTTAGGCCCTGCTTTTCGCAAATAATATTTGCCGTCATAACCGACCTGGTCAGATCACTGCAAAAAACGCTACTAAATGGTACACATGACAGCTCGTCTCTCAGGCGGGCTGCCTGAGCCCTACCGCTATCGCTCAGCGGTAGGTCTGTATGGCCGATAAAGCGCTTCTTGCCACCGGTGTCGATTTCTCCGTGCCGCAACAGGTAGATTTCTTGCACCATCACTTTTTATCCTTTCCCGAAGATACAGTTCAGGGAAACCGCAGGTCGGGTACTCCATGCACAGTCCTCCGTCTTTAAAAGTGATTCTGTCACCAGTATACTCTCAATAGAATGTCCTGTTATACTTTCTATCTTGTCAATTATCCGCTCGGCTTGTATAAGCCTCTTCGTCACAGCTGCACACGCCTGCAGGTCATTTTGATATTTTTGCAGCGCCGCGGCAAAGCGAGCTTTGAATGAGACTATGTCTTTCCCCTCGACCATCTTGTCGGCAAGGAAAACAACTTCCGCTTCGCTTATAGGATGGGACTCGTCTACTTCAATATCCATGTGCATTCCCACTACTTCCGCTACCGAAGGGTAGCCCATAGCTACCAGCAGCCTTGCGCCGGCCCGCGGATGGTCAGGTTCACTGCGGGCAATGTCATGCAGCAGGGCGCCAGCCAGGATTAAGTCTTCATTCAATCCAGCCCCGGCGCGGTTCAGCCAGGCGGCTAGTTTGCTGGCTATAGCCGCGACCATGGAGCAGTGTTCTTTGACTTCTTCGCTCACCCTGGCCTCGCGTAAAATTTGCCTGCATTCGTCAAGGGTTGGGATGGATTTTCTTTTCAGGTAGCTCTGAAGACACTGGTAGTCTTCGGGAGTGTCCATATCCAGCAGCACAGCCTTATCCGGCACAGCGAGGTTGAAGGCATCGTGTTCGTGCCGGAAAAGGATTTCTCTCAAGCCGCCGGGGCAAGCGCTACTGACTATTTCATCCTTATATTTGGTTGAGATGAGAGGCGGGTGCCCGCGCTTGCCATTGAAAACAGGGTAGATAATGCCGTGCTGTACCTGCCGGCGGCAGTCCAGCAACTTCTTAATGGTTGCTGGGTCAACCAGCGGGTAGTCTACCGGCAGGATAAAGAAGGCTTCAACATCATCCTCAAGGCTTTTGACACCGGCCTGTACGGAGGAATACATGCCCAGGTCAAAATTGGGGTTGCAGATGACAGTAACACCTAGCGTCCTGGCTACCTCTGCAACTTCTTCAGCCCGGTAACCCGCTACCACCCTAACATCACAGACACCGGCCTGAAGGAAACAACGCACGGCATGCTCTATGGCACAGTAAGGACCCAGTTTAAGTAAAGGCTTGAAATCTCCCATACGGGAGGAATATCCCCCAGCCAGGATTATTGCCGCAACCCTTTCATGCTCAACCATAAGATCATCTCCGTCTCAACTAATATGAAACCTGGTCACAAAGAGCTTCAAATCATAATAGCTATATAGTATTACTTGAGTATATTGCCTGAATTACTGCATGAGTAAGTAGCTAACGATACTCATGTAGCAAAGGCTACACTATTAGCTAAAAATAAACAACCTCGCAGTAAAATCACGAGGCATAACTGATTATATTGTCAGATTGACTTCATAATAGGAGTACATAATAAACATGCAGCATAGGATACAATATCAATTCAAAAATTTATAACCCCGTAGTTTTTATTATAATGTATATGAGGTTTGCTACTGTTTTACAATTATTGCGCTGCCGTGCAAATCACATAGCGGTACAGGAAAGATCATATGTTCTCTGCAGTATCTTCGTACTGCCTCGCCCACACCTTTGAAATGTGCGTTGTTGTAGTCGTGCACAATAATACAGCCTCCGCTGCTTAGCTTTGGATAAAAGTACTTCATACCCTCATAAACCGGCTGGTAAAGGTCCGCGTCTATGCTTACCAACGCAAAATATTCATCTATACCCGCAGCTGTATCCGGAAAGTAACCTTTTTTAAATACGGCCCTGTCCGAGTGCGGCAAACTATCGCGCACCACTGACTCGCTGGTATCGTTAAATCCGCCTGCCTGGGCGCGGGAGAAGCCATGATCAAGCTCAACGTCGATATCTCTCTGGTCGAAGCCCTCGAAAGTATCGAATAAATACAGCTTCCGTTCCGGAAACAGCCGGTTCATTTCCGCCGCAAAGCGGCCCCGGTAGACCCCCAACTCGGCCATCTCACCCGGTATCTGCCGGTGTCTTACTTCCTCTGCAATCATCCTCAGCGCGGCTAACCGGAGGTCCACAACCTCACGCAGTGCATCAATGTTATAAATCTTACCGTTATAACCCATATCCATTAATTGTTTTTCAACTGAAGAACATGCTGACCTATTCACTATTGCTATCCAGATTAAGTCAGGTCCCTGCCGGACCGCATCGGCTGGAGAAAATATTTTCACACCGCCAAAAGCCCGGCCCCATTTCTCTTGATCATTATCAGTAAATCCAATCAGTTCACAGTCAGGACCAAGCCACTTCGCAGCCATTTTTCCCACTCGCCCGCAGCCAAAAATAATCACTCTTTTTTTGACTTCAGAATTATTATTCAACGCAAATCATCTCCAAAAAATTGTTGTGGGGTATTCCGTGACCACATGCTGGCAGCTACCTTGTGGATTAGGTACTTTCAAATCTTATATCCAGGATATGCATACCAATACATAACGCTTGGTACTATTAATCACCCTACCCCCTCACTTTATAAGGTGGATCACTTTAATCTGTCAGAGGTGGATCAAGTTTTTCTGTATCATGTGGAGCACTTTTGTTTGTATTGACAATCACAAGGACAGGCATAATCCTGTCCTTTTTGCTTACCCTTATTATGTTTCCTCACAATCTGTTTGTCAATTAACCGGCTTGAACCCCTATTTTTGGAGAATATGCACTTAAAAACTTAAGCTCACATATAATAT
>LFSA01000086.1 GCA_001512635.1 Pelotomaculum sp. DTU098
CCGAGGTCTTTAGCATGTTGACTTTTTGAATTTGTTAAGGTACAATGTACATTGCTCAGGCATATTATGTAACATGCCGATGTGGCTCAGGGGTAGAGCAGCTCACTCGTAATGAGCAGGTCGTCGGTTCGAATCCGACCATCGGCTCCACGAAAAACAGTAATGGCAAGAGTTTTTAGAGGTGAAAACTCTTGCCATTAGTTTTTACGGTTTCTATGATTTCATCTCGCTGGACTCATCAGTTTAAGAGGTAAATATTTTACGATAACTACCGTAAGGGACCGGGTAGTTTAACATGCACTCCTAAACATACTGCGACCCATATTCTAACCGACTTTCACCCGTCAAGCTAAGGTTATCGACCGGGACGCTTATGTCACCAGGCAGCGTCCTGGGTAAATCATTGAAAAGGCGCCTAAGGGTCCCTTTGTATGCTCAAGCCCTTTAAGCGCCTTTGTTGTTTACATACCTGAGTTATTTTAGTTCGATCTAGGTCATTCTTTTAATGCCGTCAACTTTTGCTTGGTCGGAGCCCTTTGTAACATAAGATTTACAGCAGGTGGACATGCAGGAACCAGCTGCTTCGGGAGTAAGCTGACTGGCCATGGCGGCATCAATCCTGTCTGGCTGCCTGCTGCCGAAATCATCCGTAGAGACCAGGATTTCGTTGGCAGAACATTTGTTTCCCTGCTGCCAGTAATGACAGTCATTTACTATACAGTGGATATGCTGGTTCATCTAATGGTTTGCTCCTTTCCATTGAATTAATTTTTACATCTCTTATTCTTTGTCGTTCAATCTCAAATTATTACTTCAGGTTTTTGTTGGAGTTGTAATTAATGGCTTATGTATGAAAAGTTCTTGTGAACCTGGTAAGGTTATGTACTGGAATGCTACCTGAAAAGTTATTTGGATTACGCTGATACCCTGGCAAAAATATGTCTGAACTGGAAATATATTATAATGTGGAACAATTTGGTTGGCAGGGGTCAGATTTTTTCCTTTTTTATGTAGCCTTGCATTTTGTAGTCTCCCTGGTATAATATATCTGAATGATTATCATGAAATCTTGCAGGAAGCAATTCAAAAAGTTCTTCTCTTTAGGATATTCCGGGGGATAGGATTTGATTTGGTTCCCAACGCAAGATATTCGAAAAGGGAGGAGCTTTATGTTCGAGGATAAATTGCTTACCTGTAAGGATTGTGGAAAGGCTTTCATTTTTTCAGTGCCTGAACAGGAGTTCTTTGCTGAGAAGGGATTAGAGCACGCACCCTCACGTTGTCAGGAATGCCGTGCGGCTAGAAAGGCCAGAATGGGTGAAGCCGGTTACAAAAGAACGGATGGACGAACTGGAACCGTACGACAAGTCTTTGAAGCTGTCTGCGCAGAGTGTGGTGTTCTGACCAATGTACCCTTTAAGCCGAAAGAGGATCGGCCTGTTTACTGCCAGCCGTGTTACCGGCAAAAAAGGCAGAGATATTAAATCTGGGGAAAACCCGTTTCTTATATGGGGGTATTTTGATTGAAAGTATATGTCAACATAGACGGTGGGAGCCGTGGCAATCCCGGTCCTGCTGCCACCGCCATGATCATAACCGGCGAGGATGGAAAGGTGCTGGTATCCAGGAGCAAGTTTTTAGGACCCTCCCAGACTAACAACTACGCAGAGTGGAGCGCTCTGGAGGAAGCGGTGGAGGCGCTTGTTTACCTGGCCGGGGAGTACGGTGGACTGGAGGCCGAAGTAAGGAGCGACAGCGAGCTGGTGGTGCGTCAGTTTAACCGGCAATACAAAATAAAAGAGCCGGCTCTTCAGGAAATTGCCTGGCGTGTCTGGGAAAACCTGGCCATGAGCCCCTCTCTTCAGGTGTCTGTAAAGCATGTGCCCAGGGATGAAAACAAGGAGGCGGACGCCGCTGTTAACCGTGAGCTTGACAACTACCTGGAGTGGCTGGAAACGGTTAAATAGGTTAAATAAAACAATTAAAAACGCCAGGCTTTAGAAGGGAAATCTTGTGCTAATCTTGAATGATCAAAGTATGAAAAATATGAATATTTTACGGGGGGGCGGTATTCTGACTATTTTTAAAAAGGTAACCGAAGGAGCTAAGAGTCTTGGTGAAGGCGCCAGGACAATCGGCAAGAAATCCAGCGACCTTGTTGAGACAACCAAGCTAAAGATGGAAATTTCAAAAAGGGAAAAGGAAATGGAGAATAACCTTTCCGCGTTGGGTAACCTTGTTTTTATGCAGTATAAGGGCGAAGAGGGATTAGAAGACGAAGTGGACCGCCTGCTCCAGAGTACCAGGGAACTTGAAACAGAAATTGCCGAACTGCACGAGCAAGTTGCCAGGCTGAATCCAAAGCCTCCCACATGCCCCAGCTGTAAAACCCAACTTCCATTGGTTGCAAAATTCTGTTACATTTGTGGTACTAAAATTACTAGCGACAACCCTGAAGGTTAATAAGTCTTAATAATTATCCAGGTCATAACAGCCTAGTCAATAATAGGCTGTTTTTTTTATCCCTGTATAATTGACAATATTTTGTCATAGTCAATATTCATAAAGAAATGTATAATTGTAAAAAAAAAGGCCGAATCCCCTATCATGGGGTACGGGGGAATCTTTTCGGGTGAATCGATGCAGGCGTGGAAACCGGATCGTGTAAAAAAAAAGATTTTGGTAGCATATGTGCCGTCTTAATTAACACCTGGAGAATACCTGTAATCCACGCTTAATCGTAGGGTGCCCTCAATCCGAACCCATAAACTAACCCCGGAGGCCTGAGGAGGGAACTAAGTTATGAATGTTACCCGTGTGCTCATGGGCTTTTTTGTTTTAGTTACTGTTTTAACATTACCAGTTGCGGCACAAGCTGCCATTCACACCGTATCTCCCGGAGAAAGCCTCTACCTGATCAGCCAGAAATACGGCATTTCCCTGAACAACCTGATGGCAAGCAACGGTATCCAAAGTTCCTTGATTTATCCCGGACAAAAGCTTTATATTCCTGACAGTGCTACTGGCGGCTATATGTACATGGTAAAGGCCGGGGATAGCATTTACCAGATTGCCAGGCGGGCCGGTGTTAATTACCAGGATATTATCAGACATAACGGTCTCTACAACCCCGATTTGATTTATCCCGGTTCAAGCCTATACATACCCCCGGTTTCCAGGGGGGGAAACGGGCAGGGCCGTTCAGAGATAACTCCGCAGGATTTTGACCTCCTGGCCAGGCTGATTACCGCTGAAGCGGACGGGGAACCCTATGCCGGCAAGGTGGCGGTCGGCGCGGTTGTCTTGAACCGTGTGAGAAACCCAAATTTCCCCAACACTATCCGCGGTGTTATTTACCAGTATGAAGATGGAATCTACCAGTTTGAGCCGGTCCTGAACGGTTGGATTAACCGTCCCGCCACGCCTGATTGTATCCGGGCGGCAAGAGATGCGGTGAATGGCTGGGATCCTACTAACGGCGCCCTCTATTTCTTCGCGACCTATGTTACGAATAAATGGCTCTGGTCCAGGCCTTTAAGTACAATCATCGGAGGAGTTGCCTTCACTTATTGATTGGAAAACTAAATAAACAGCTAGAAAAGAGAAAATACTGGGATTAATGAAATTCAAGTTGGTCATCAAATAGCAGATTGGGACTGACGGGTGTGACGGGTAGAAAACCTGCATTTTTAATACTGTGAACCAGGTACTTTTAAAATACGTTGGGCAGGGAATTATGCCGGGACAGTGGAATATAGTGGTATATGTAATCTTTGTTGCTAAATGGGGGTTGCCTGTGCGAATAGGTGTTGATATTGACGGGGTCCTGGCAGACAGTCTTTCCCTGTGGATCAATGAACTCAACAGTTACTTCAAGAAAGACAAGCGTGTGGAACAAATCCGTATTCTGGATATCTGCGAGATTTATGAGGTTACGCAAGAGGAATTGTCCGGGTTTTTAGCCCGCAGGGGCAGATATCTAATGACCAAACCAACGCCCATAACAGGAGCTTCTAAATATCTGGGCATGATTAAAAAATACCACGACATTTATATTGTTACGGCAAGAGACGAAGGATTCAGGCAGGAAACCGTTGACTGGCTGCGTAAACACAACCTGCCTTATGATGAACTGATCCTCCTGGGTAGCCATGAAAAAAAAGAGGCCTGCCTTTCCAGGAACATAAATGTACTTGTGGAAGATACGCTGGAAATCGGCGTTAAAGTAAGCTCGGCGGGGGTGCCCGTATTGCTGCTGGATGCACCCTATAACCAGGGTACCCTGCCGGATCTCATTCACCGTGTCTATTCCTGGTTTGACGTATACCGGACAATTGTTGTTGAACCACACCTTTTGAACCGGCCCAAGCAGCAGCGCGCCGGATGTAGATAAGCGCCGATAAAGATAATAGTATTAGGATTATATAAATTTATTTCATCCATACCGCTGACGCAGCACCATCAGAGGTTGAAAAATGTATATTCTCAGGGATCGGTCTCTTTATTCAAAAAAAATAAAAGAACCCACTTGCTGCAAGAGAAGTGGGTAAGCCCAGTTGTAAAAACAATGAAAGATAAAATGAAAAACAACCCCGGGATAAGCCGGGATTTTTTTATGAGTTACCCCTCTGAGGGGCTATTCCCCTTAGATTGTCTTCCATTTTAGGCCTTTTAAAGGTTTTATCTTAAATTTTTTCGATTATCCCGGGTCGTTAATAGTTTATTAATGTTTCTGTAAGGTGCGCTTAATTAAAACAACTTATAATAACTATAATATATAAAAACAAATGTATCCGGCTATGATTAGTTTGCACCAGCCAAGGGGGGATGGCGCAAGGTAAGCTTAAATGGAGAGCCTGGGTCATTAAGATGTAGATTTTTTAATTTTGTTTTATTAGACGGAGGGATGTAATAGAAATGAGAGCACTAGAGTTGAAAAAAGGTATTTACTGGGTAGGTGCAATCGACTGGGACTTACGTAATTTTCATGGTTATCTAACTCCCCGGGGCTCAACTTATAACGCTTATTTAATTGTGGATGAAAAGATTGTACTTGTTGATACGGTAAAGCAAACATTGGCCGAAGAACTCCTAAGCCGGATAAGAGATATAATTGATCCTGCCAAAATTGATTACCTGGTGGTCAATCACGTTGAGTCGGACCACTCTGGAAGTGTCCCCAGGATAATGGAGGTAGCGCCAGGGGCAAAGATTGTAACGTCACCCAGGGCGCAAAATGGACTCCAGCGCTATTATAAAAAAGAATGGGATTACATCCTGGTCAATTCCGGTGATGAACTTAAAATAGGCGTGCGGACCTTGAAATTTTTGCATATGCCCATGGTTCACTGGCCCGAATCCATGGCTACCTACATTCCGGAGGAAAAACTCCTGCTGCCCAACGATGCTTTCGGACAACATATTGCCTCTGTGGAACGCTTTGACGATGAGCTGGGCTGGGAGGTTGCCCGGGAGGAGGCAGGTATTTATTACGCAAATATTGTCTACCCCTATGGCAATCAGGTTAACAAAGTGCTGGACGCTGTGTCGCAACTGGATGTGGACATGATTGCCCCAAGCCACGGTGTAATCTGGCGTGCCCACATACCCGGAATAATCTCCTGCTACCAGAAGTGGGCCAATCACGAATCTCCTGCAAAAGCCCTGATTATTTACGACACCATGTGGGGTTCAACCCGGAAGATAGCCCAGGCCCTCCAGGATGGATTAGAGGAAGGCGGCGTGCCTGTTACGGTCAGGTGCCTGCAGACTAACCATATATCCCGTATTGTGCCTGATCTTCTCTATTCCAAGGCTGTCCTGATCGGGTCACCTACGCTGAATAACGGGATGCTGCCCACCGTTGCTGCCATGTTGACCTATTTGAAAGGCTTGAGGCCCAAGAATAAACTGGGGTTTGCCTTTGGCTCTTATGGATGGGGCGGCCAGGGTGCAAAACAGGTTCTGGAGGTTATTAAGGAAATGGGCTGGGAGGTTCCCCTGGAATTAATCAATATCCAGTATGCTCCCAATGAGAAGGATCTGGAACAGGTCCGGGAAGCGGGCCGGAAACTGGCTGCTATGCTTAAATCATAAAATATTGTAAAATATTGAAAAAGGAAGGAGATGAATTGCATGGACCCGAGAGCTCTGCATAAAATTAGTTACGGCCTTTATATTATTACCTCCCGTAAGGGCGACCAGATTAACGGACAGATTGCCAATACCGTTTTTCAAATTTCAAACGAGCCTCCTACGATTGCCGTAAGCATTAATAAGAAAAACCTGACCCATGAATTTATCAAGGATAGTAAATTGTTTGCGGTATCTGTTCTGGCCCAGGACGCTCCCCTGTCTCTGATCGGAAATTTCGGTTTTAAATCAGGAAGGGAAGTAAATAAATTCGAAGGCGTCGACTACCAGCTTGGAGACAGCGGCTTGCCCCATGTTACCACTGACACCCTTGCTTACCTTGAAGCCAGGGTCTTACAGGAAGTAGACGCCGTTACCCACACCATTTTTATTGGCGAGGTTACCGCTGCGGAAGTGCTGAAAGACGGCGCTCCCATGACCTATGCTTACTACCATGAGGTGAAAAGAGGCAGCGTGCCGAAAACAGCCCCCTCCTTTGTTCCGGAGTTCAAGGATAAAAAGGCTGTTTCAGGAAAGTACGAGTGTAGCGTCTGTGGCTACGTTTACGACCCGGCAGCGGGCGATCCGGAAAACGGTGTCGAGCCCGGCACACCCTTTGAGGCGCTTCCTGAAAGTTGGGTTTGCCCGGTCTGCGGTGTAGACAAGGCGTCTTTTAAATTGCTTAAATAAAGTAAGTGAAGCACTCTTTTGACAGGTTAAATCGCAGAATTGGACATCCATGCAGCTGACATTGTGACACAGAGGATAATACCTTTTTTAGGACACTTAAATAAACTGGTGTGAGATTAATTTATGAATGAGGTGAAAATGGCCTGTTTCCCGGGCCATTTTTCTTTGTTTTCTCAATATGGGGAAAGGTTGATAAGGCAAATACACGTAGATAAGGCAAATAATTATATTTAATTTCTGCCCCCTTATAGGAGATTACAGGTTTAGTATTGAATTGTTAAACACGGCCTGTTTGTGCTGGAGGTGGGTTAATCTGTTTATCTATATCCTGTTAATTAATGTCCTGGGGTTTGGTGTTATGTGGCTTGACAAAGCAATGGCCAAAGCAGGTAAGTACAAATACCGGGTGCCCGAAAGCAGGATCTTTTTAATAGCCCTGGCTGGCGGTGCCCTTGGTGTTTTTATTGGGATGGATTTATTCAAGCACAAAACAAAAAAACTAAAGTTTACTATCATTATTCCGGCTATTATCATCCTACAATTGATTGTTTTAAGGATGTTGCTTTGATAGGTGTAAAATAAAAAAACCCGCTAACAGTTGTGGTGTTAGTGGGTTTTTCCTGGTGGGGATAGCTGGTTTCGAACCAGCGACCTCTTGAATGTGAGTCAAGCGC
>LFSA01000060.1 GCA_001512635.1 Pelotomaculum sp. DTU098
TATTGGAGAGAGTTCCATAAAGTGGGAAAGGCCCACATTGACTTGACACAAACTTACAGATGATTCTCCTTGACTTTTTCTATCGTCTGTGGGAAAATATATTCTGTCAATCAAGAGGATAATTGTGTTTCCTTAAGTCTAATCTGCCGGATGCCGGGATGTAGCTCAGTTTGGTAGAGCGCACGGTTCGGGACCGTGAGGTCGCACGTTCAAGTCGTGTCATCCCGACCAGCAATAAACCCGCAGGCCTAATTCATTAGGTGCTGCGGGTATTATTTTCCCGGGCGGGGATTAACACGGCAAGCCGGGTAGTCCCTTTTTATTAGCCGGAGTCTGACCACCATTGTAATTCGGCTACCATTATCAGGTCCAGGATATTTATAACCCGGTCGTTGTTGGCATCTGCGAAGCAGGCGCTTTCCCAGGCCGGGTCTCCCTCTTTAGGGCCGGGGTGCTGGGCCATACTTTTTGGATACAGTTCAGGGCATTAGCCCTGCCCGATATCACTTGACAGGTTCATGCCTGTAAAATGTAAAATTATAACTTATTTTCCTGCAAGCACGGGACGCAGGTTCACAGGCTCGAAGTCTTCTTTAATCAAACCGTCTATTACGACAACTACAGGGAACTGTCCGGCATTGAAGGCAGAGCCGATTCTGCCCTGGTAGTCCAGGGCCAGGATGCCGCCCTGGGCGCCCCTTAGCTCGTCCAGTCGCTTCAGGGCCTTTTCTACGGCCTGCTGGGGGTGGGCGCCCCCGGCGATTTCTTCGTCAACGTATTTCGCCGTTAAGGTTTCCACAAAGGCTTCACCAACACCGGTACAGACCACAGCGCTTGTCCGGGAGGCAAAAATACCCCCGCCGAGACAGGGGGTGTCGCCGACCCTGCCGGGTATTTTTAAGGAAACCCCTCCGGTGGAGGATGCCGCGCCAAGGTTTTTGCCATCCCAGATAACACAGCCCACAGTGTCTCCCCGATACTCCAGCCCGGTAAACAAGTTTTGAGATGGTGTCTTGCCGCGGGCCAGGCTCTCCTTACCCTTTTGCCAGGCTCTGAACTGCTCCTCCGAGATGCAGTTGTCCTCGGGGAAACCTTCTTTTATGGCAAATTCATATGCTCCTTCCCCGGCCAGAAGGACCTGCCTGGTTTTTTCCATTAGCCTGCGGGCCACCGAGATGGGATTGCGGATCTGACGAATGGCGGCAACAGCGGAAAAGCGGCCAGTTGCGCCGTCGACGATGGAGGCGTCCATTTCGACCACTCCGTTCAAGTTCAATACTGAACCATAGCCGCAATTAAATTTTGGGGAGTCCTCCAGTGTTTTTATTGCAGCCTCAAGGGCAATGATGATACCTCTATCCAGAAGCTGGTAACCCTTCAGGCCCGCCTCTTGGAGAACTTCCAGGTAAGGTTTTTCCCGGCTTGTGTCAAGCCCGCCGTGGATAGCTATTATTCCCATGCCATTATTCTGGTCAATTCCTTTTCCCACTATGCATCTCCGGACGCCTCACTGTATTCTGTTCCTGCATGTTACTGGTTGCCCAGCGGTATAAGCCCGGTAATGCTTTATGGTTGCTTTATGCTGGATTTAGTATTAATGCAATTTGGTCTGGATGTAAAAACATGCCAGGGTTTTTTCCGACCTTGTTTTGTGGTCATATTATAAGAAAGGCTTTTTAAACAGGAGGAGTTTAAAACCAGAAGTAGAAAAGGAGAAAGAGGCGCCAGATTGTTAAGCCGATTTTGCCCTGAGTTGCAGTGGGTCGAGGTTTTTCCAAAGTAGATTTCGTGGTATAATACCCTTGTTTTAGTTATTTTAAAATGAAATAGTTTGGGAGTGATTCGGGTGAATCTATTAATTATGGGGCCGCCGGGCGCGGGAAAGGGAACTCAGGCTGAAATACTGGCGCGGGAACTCCAGATAACAAATATTTCCACAGGAGATATGTTCCGGGAGGCCATCCGGCAAGGTACCGAAATGGGCAAGAAAGCCAAGGAATACATGGATATGGGTGAACTTGTTCCAGATTCAGTGGTGGTGGGGATTACCCGGGAACGCCTGTCTCAGCCAGACTGTGCGCGGGGTTTTCTCCTGGACGGCTTTCCCCGCACGGTAGTTCAGGCGGAAGCCCTGGAGGATATGCTGGAAGACATGGGGATTTCCCTTGATGGTGTAATAAATATTGCCGTTCCGAGGGAGAAACTTCTGGAACGTTTGACGGGACGCCGGATTTGCCGTAAATGCGGGGCGAGTTATCATATTCGTTACAACAAGCCCAAAGTGGAAAACAAATGTGACGCCTGCGGCGGTGAGCTCTACCAGCGCAGTGACGATAATGAGGCTATTGTTAACAACCGTCTGGACATCTACGAATCTAAGACCGAGCCATTAATTGAATATTACGCCGAGCGGAGACTTTTGAAGAACATCAACGGAGACCAGGATATTAAGAAGGTTCTGGCAGATATTCTGGCCAGCCTGGGTAAGTGATGACAAGGGCCTTTTTATTTGGAAGGTCTTAAATGGGACTATTGGGCAAAAGAGTTATAAACGGCACCGTTATTGGATAGATTATAATCATGCAGGAGTGATTCAACTCAAATTAGCATATTAGACCTTGGGCCAGAAAAATTGTGACGCTCCTGTAAGTGTAAAATCATAATATTACCAGGAAAATAAGACCCCCCTTTGCATATAGATAGCATAACAGCTCAAATTCCAAGGGGGGGTTGGATAGGAGAATTACTGAGGTGGAACCAAACAATTAATTTATTGGGGTTATAAAGTATTCTACGCTATTAATTTAAACATTTAAAACGTTTATTGTATATTAATCTGGCAAGAATAGTAAGGGGTAGCTTTTGCTAAGCACCCCTTATTTTTACGTAAACCAGTGTATGAGTAAAATTAATGTGGGTTTTCAGTATAGGGAGCAGTAAAAACAGGTAAAAAAAG
>LFSA01000076.1 GCA_001512635.1 Pelotomaculum sp. DTU098
CCAAACTATTGGAGAGAGTTCCATAAAGTGGGAAAGGCCCACATTGACTTGACACAAACTTTTGAGTAAGCAGCGTTTACACACGCACCAGATTATGCTACAATGATTGAGTTAAACACCCATAAGAATCTATTATTAAAGCAGGGTTTTATTTGAGTTATGCTCACAGATTCCCAGGATATTACCCGGTTGTTAAATATTTGAAAGGAGACTTCACCCGTGGGAGTTCCTAAATTCGACATCAATGAAGAAGAGATTAAAAAATGGCTCAATCATATTGCTCTGATTTGCTTGAGCGAAGAATTCCAAACCTTGAAATCAGAATTAGAAACCATCTATTGCCAGTCGAATGTGGAAAACTTCAGGTTGACTGCCTTTCAGGATGCCCTGTATGCCTTTATAGCCCAGGAGGAAGATGAACGGGCCTGCGCGCTCCATGCCCACTAGGAGTTAACCAGATGAGGGTAATTATCACTGAGCATGCTCGCAAACGCTTACGGGATATGAGACAGGACAAGATCCTGGTTTCAGATATAATTAATGCAGCCAGTGGAATTCCCGGGCGCATTCCTACTGCCACCCGTTTCAGGGGATTCCTGGCAAAATCAGGCCGGGTTTTTGATATTGTTGCCAAGGATATACCGGGCGGACGCCTGGTTATAACCATAATTGGAAAGTAATATCAGGTTAAACTGTAAGCTAGGGAATTCGTTCTCCGGCGGTTAACTTGGCTTACAGCGCTTATGCTGAGAAAAGGAGGTGAGCACCATGGCTCTAACCAAGGAACAAAAAAGTAACATTATAACTAAATACAAGCTTCACGAAAACGATACGGGTTCCCCGGAAGTTCAAGTGGCAATTTTGACGGAAAGAATCAACACCCTTACACAACACCTGAAGCTTCACAAGGGCGATCATCATTCCCGCCGGGGGTTGTTAAAAATGGTTGGTCAGCGCCGGGCTATGCTCAATTATTTGAGAGACCGGCACTTTGACAGGTACCGTGCCTTAATTGAAAAGCTTGGCTTGCGCAAATAACTTTGCGAAGAAGCGGGTACGACCCGCTTCTTGCATGTTTGGGGTTATGGGTATTTTTTTAAATAATAGAAGGATATAATATTAAAATGTAGAAATATTAGTATTTATGGATTTTTTCTACTTAGGAGGTATAACCCTTTTATGTCTGCTTCTCCCGTAATTAGAAAGGAAATAATTGTTGGTGGCCGCCCCATGATTCTTGAAAGCGGACGGCTCGCAAGACAGGCAGGTGGTGCGGTTTTCGTCCAGTACGGGGATACAGCAGTTTTGGTCACTGCCACTATGGCCAGTAATATCAGGACGGGTATTGACTTTTTTCCCTTGACCGTAGACTACGAGGAAAGGTTTTATGCTGTTGGTAAAATCCCCGGTGGTTTTATCAAAAGGGAAGCCCGCCCCAGTGAGAAGGCCATTTTATCCGGAAGGCTCATCGACAGGCCAATTAGACCATTATTTCCAAAAGAATTGCGCAATGAAGTTCAGGTCATCGCCACGGTCATGTCGGTAGACCAGGACCACGCCCCTGAAATTGCCGCTATGGTCGGCGCATCCGCAGCGCTACATATTTCGGAAATACCCTTTCAGTATCCAATCGGCGGTGTTATTGTCGGCCGCGTTGACGGGCAGTTTATGATTAATCCCACCTTGGCCCAATCGGAAAAAAGCGACTTGCATCTTGTGGTTGCAGGAACTAAAGAAGCTGTTATGATGGTTGAGGCAGGCGCAAAAGAGGTGCCGGAACAGGTTATACTTGAAGCCATTGCTTACGGCCATGAGGTAGTTAAGGAAATTGTGGACTTTATCGAAGACTACCGTGAAGAAGCCCTTTCTATGGGATTGGCCAAGGAGAAAATACAAATCGAGGTACCTCTACCTGATCCAGCCATGATTGAGGCCATAACAGCCGTCGCCACTGAAAAAATTGATGCGGCACTGAGGCGCTGCAGTGAGGAAAGACTTTCCAAACAAGACAGGGATACCTACCTGGACAGTGTTAAAAACGAGATTGTTGAGCAGTTCCTGGAACAGTATCCAGAAGAAGAAAGCGCTATCAGGCAACAATTAAACACCATCGAAAAGAATCTTGTGCGACAGATGATTGTCCAGGAAGGCCGGCGCATCGACGGCCGCGCCTTGAATGAGATCCGGCCCATATCAGTGGAAGTGGGAGTACTCCCCCGTCCTCACGGTAGCGGTTTATTCACCCGTGGCCAGACGCAAATACTCTCAGCAGTAACCCTGGGCACCGTATCGGAGGAACAGATCCTGGACGGCCTGGGCGTAGAGGAATCCAAGAGATTCATGCACCATTATAACTTTCCTCCTTTCAGTGTTGGCGAGACAAGGCCCATCCGCTCCCCCGGACGCAGGGAGATCGGCCATGGAGCCCTTGCAGAACGGGCATTATCAGCGGTTATTCCCGGTGAAGAAGTCTTCCCCTACACTATCAGAATTGTTTCTGAAGCCTTGGAATCCAACGGTTCCACATCAATGGGGAGCGTTTGCGGCAGTACCCTGGCCTTGATGGATGCCGGTGTTCCCATCAGTGCGCCGGTTGCCGGTGTGGCAATGGGACTCATTAAAGAAAAAGACCAATACAAGGTACTTACAGATATCCAGGGGTATGAGGACCACCTGGGAGATATGGACTTCAAAGTAGCCGGCACAATGAAAGGGATTACTGCTCTTCAGATGGATATAAAAATCCCGGGCATTGGTCTGGAAGTGTTTGAGCAGGCTTTGGCTCAGGCCTATGAGGGCCGCATGGAGATCATGAAAAAAATGCTGGACGTTATCCCCGCACCCAGGCCGGAATTATCCCCCCATGCGCCCAGAATTATTCACACCATCATTGACCCGGATAAGATCAGGGACGTCATTGGGCCCGGCGGTAAGATTATCAAAAAAATCATTGAGGAAACAGGTGCAGAAATCGACATCGAGGATGACGGTAGGGTCTTTATCGCAGCAGTGGACCAGGAGAAGGGAAAAAGGGCCCTGGAGATAATCGAAACTCTCACCAAGGAAGTCCAGGCTGGCGAACTCTATCACGGCAAGGTTGTAAAAATAACAGATTTTGGAGCTTTCGTGGAAATCATCCCCGGTGTAATGGGTATGTCCGGAAAGGAAGGCCTTGTTCATATATCCCAGTTAGCCCACCACAGGGTCAATAAAGTTGAAGACGTAGTTAAAGAAGGAGATTCAATCCTGGTGAAAGTGATTGGTTACGATAATCAAGGCCGTTTAAAGCTCTCCAAGAAAGAAGCTTCACCCCCTCCGGTAAGCGCGACTCATAAAGAGGACAGGCCTGGAAGGTCGCACAGGCGCAGAGGTGCAAATCATTAAACACAAAAACAAAAAGCATACTTCTGTTTTTCCACCAACTTCAAGAAACAATACACAAAAAACCTCGTAGAAGAGGTTTTTTATTTGTCCTCTTCAGCATACGGATTTAAATGCCTGCTTTAATTCATTCAAGGAAATACCACTAATCAGAACATCTTCACCTCCTGCTGGTGGGTTAGCGCCATGGGATATCGATAACTATGAAAATATTACCGATCAAGTACAAATTAAGACCCCATCCATTGGAGTATCAATGATTGTTGTGATGGCCTGGATTCACTGGCCATACCATGCCCCCAGGAGGTTTTACGCCGTTTTTATCAGCTTAACGGCAGCGGGTAACGCTGTCTTTTTTATATGTCAGGCTCTGAGAGTTTTTAATATAATTCCGGCCAGTGCCACATAGGTTTTACTGAGGATGTACTAAAGGGGGATTTTTGTCCATGCGCTTTCAACCCTTCCGGAAAAACAGGATCCTGGCTCTGGTAATAATCCTGACAGCGTTAATTGGGGCAGTGTTTTATTTGAACAGGCCGCTGCCTGAACCGGTAAAAGCTGCCATGGCCCCCGTTTACCGGGGCAATGAACATGAAAAAAAGGTAGCCCTGACCTTCAATGTTGTATGGGGAGAGGAATACATCCCACAGATCCTTGATACTCTAAAGAGAAATGGGGTTACAGCCACTTTCTTCATCGGAGGTCAATGGGCTGAAGATTTTCCACTTTTAACCGCCAGGATAGCACTGGCCGGGCACGAAATCGGCAACCACGGTTATTCACACCCGCACCCGGACCAATTGTCGATCTCTGCTAATCTAGAAGAAATAAAAAAAACAGATGACATCCTGTTCAGGTTGACTGGTTTTAAACCATCGCTGTTCGCCCCGCCCTATGGCGAGAGAGGGGATGCTGTTTTAAAAGCGGCTCACGAAGCAGGTTACCGGACCATCCTGTGGAGCATTGACACCATCGACTGGCAACGCCCCGAACCTTCCATCATTACCCGCCGGGTAACCGAAAAAATACATAACGGGGCTATAATCCTGATGCATCCCACGGCTCCAACTGTCAAGGCCTTACCGCAGATAATTCTGGAATTAAAAAATATGGATTACGAAATGGTAAGCGTTTCCACACTTTTGCAAGGCCTGCAAACAGCTGATGGTAATCATAATTAAAAGACGGGTAGACAGGGTGATTTAATATATATCCAGGGGTAGGCTGGAAACCAGATCAAAACGTTATGGGTTTATCCTGTATCTGAAATGGAAACTATATTCTGGTAACCAGCCTATCTTTTCAACCCCAGGAAACGGGGTAAATCAGGTTCATCCTGTTAAAATAGTGTTTATCAATATTTTGGCCTGCTAAAAAGGAATTATCCAGTACTTAACGAATATCTTGGAGGATTGTATATAGAGGAGGTAGCTTAATGTTTCAAAAGGTCACCCTGGAAAACGATGTACATATCCTGACAGAAGCTGTTCCACATGTCCGTTCTGTAGCTGTAGGTTTTTTTGTTGATGTCGGCTCACGCTACGAGCCTCCAGAAATAAATGGGGTATCGCATTTTATCGAACACATGATGTTCAAGGGCACAGAGCGGCGGACAGCCAAGGACATTGCCGAAACCCTTGATGCCGTAGGTGGTCAGTTAAATGCATTCACAACCAAAGAATATACCTGTTACTACGCCAGGGTCCTGGACGAGCATTTCGATCTGGCTGTTGATCTTCTAAGTGATATGATCTTTGCTTCCAAATTTGATATAAATGATATCGATCGGGAGCGAAATGTGATCATTGAGGAAATTAAAATGTATGAAGACGCTCCCGATGAACTGGTCCATGATCTGTTTGCGTCTACGATATGGGATGGGCATGAGCTGGGCAGGCCCATCATTGGAACAAGTGAAGTAATTGCTGGTTTGAACAGAGCTGATCTTTTGGATTTTTACAGGACCCACTATACTCCGAACAAAATCATTGTGGCCGTGGCTGGTAACATAAGTCATGAACAAGTTGTGGAAAAGCTGCGCAGTATCTTCGAAACAAAAAGAGGTACGACCAATCCCAGGCTGATGACCGCCCCTTTGCCCAGTAGCAAAATTATGTGCCGTTATAAGGATACTGAGCAGGTTCATCTCTGTGTGGGCACACCCGGCTTAAAACTGGCTCACGACAGAAATTATTATACCTTCCAGCTCATAAACACCATCCTGGGTGGGGGCATCAGTTCGCGGCTCTTTCAGGAGATCAGGGAAAAAAGAGGGCTGGTTTACTCTGTTTATTCTTATCATACGTCCTACCATGATACAGGACTTTTTTGTATCTACGCCGGCCTGAGCAAAGAGAATATGGAGCAGGCGCTGGAACTAATCATCGCTCAAATTAGGGATATGCAAAGGAATAGCGTGAAAGATGAGGAACTGCAGAGAGCCAAGGATCAATTAAGGGGAAACCTGCTGCTCAGTCTGGAAAACGTGAGCACAAGAATGAGCAGGTTGGGAAAATCAGAGTTATACCTGGGTCAAGTAATTCCACCGGAAGAAATTGTAGCCAGGGTAAATAAAGTAACTGCGGTTGAAATCCAGGAACTGGCGAAAGAAATGCTGAAACCGGAAAATTTTTCTCTTGCTACTATAGGCCCCTGGGAGGATAACGGAAGTTTTACCAGGTTGCTGGAAAATCTGTAGATAACTCCGGAAAACCAGGTTTAAGCCCAACTTAAGAAATAAAGCACCCCGTAAAATAATACCCGGGCCTTTTTGGTTCATTGGAGGATTTTATGGAACAAACAATGGTCATTAGGGTTAAAAAATACTCGGAAAGTATAGGTAAAAACATAAATATTCCAGAATACGCCACAGCAGGGTCTGCCGGCCTTGATTTGCCAGCCTGCCTTGAAGAACCATTGATTTTACCACCGGGGGCGCGGGCAAAAATACCCACCGGCATCGCCATTGAGCTCCCGCACAGGCATGTGGCCGGCCTGATTCTCCCCAGGAGCGGCCTGGCCACGAACCACGGCATAACTCTGGCAAACGCCGTAGGCTTGATTGACAGCGATTATAAAGGGGAAATATTTATCGCAGTAGTGAACCAAAGCGAGCGTGAATACACCATTAAGCCTGGAGAAAGGATTGCTCAGCTGGTATTTATCCCTGTTTATCATGTCTCTTTAGAAATAGTGGAAGAACTGGGTAAATCCTCCCGGGGCACGGGGGGTTTTGGTTCCACAGGGCGAATCTAGGCCAGCTAATTTAAACTCCAGACTCCCGCATAACATTTCTGCTTACTGAAATTATTAGCTTACAGACACCGCGCCTACATCATGTTCTCTGGCCCAAATCCTTTTTAAGGCATAAATTGATCATATTTCCTGCCTGTCCATCATAAAATTTCTCAAGGAGTGAGAGAGATGACAGGCAGTTTGATTTTCGGAGCGGTAGTTTTATTACTTATAGTTATCTCAGTTCGGGAAAGGATTCGGCAGCGCCTGCACAGGGAGAAAGACTGGAGCTTTATTGGGGAGGGAAAAGCCAGTCCCCTCTCCGAGGCACTGACCAACTTAATTGGCGTAGCCGGTGGTATTTATCTAACTCTGGTGGTTCTAACTGAATTCCTGGAACTGCAGCTCCCGGAACTCATTAATCTGTTTGGAATCAGCCTGGAACCCCTGGCAGCTGTGTCGATTTTTATGGCTTTAGTCCAGCCCTATTTGCAGAGGGTGTTAAATGCCTGGCGCAGGCTTTAACCAGCAAAGCAACTCTCATTTCTTGCCTAATTCCCTTTAAAGGCTTTATTGTACCAGCCAGGAAGGAGGCGATAGCCGGTGAGGCTGGGAGAGTTAATGGGCAAAGAGATTGTGAACATCTATAACGGAGCACGCCTTGGCGTTGTAGGAGAATCCGATCTGGCCATTGATCTCGAAACCGGGGAAATACGCTCTATAATTGTTCCCAGGAAGAATGGTATTTTAAGTTTCTGGCTGGACCGGCAGCAGCTGATCATCCCCTGGGAAGCAGTCCGCAAGGTAGGTTCAGAGGTAATTATTGTGGAACTGGACCAGACAAGCCCCGGCTATAGAAAATTCTCATTCTAACCGGCTCCTGCCTGCATTTTAAACCAGTTGTATGTAGTAATGAATGATTGATTAATTAAACCACAAGCCAAAAGAATCCCCCGTCTTTGCCTGCAATGCACGGGTTTCTTTTGGCTTTATTTTACGCTCAAATCTTTTACGACTGCCTGAATGAATTAATGAAAAAAGTACATTTACAGAAATCCCAGTGTTATTGGCAGGCTCCTGTTATACCTTTATCGGTTCTAGCTTATTCGCGGAATATTATTGGAGCCTGTACAGCTTTTAAAAGGGAAGGGTTATGAAGGCAACCCCTGATTGACATACTAAAACCAGGCTAAATATTAAAAAACTACGGAGGAGCGTTATGGCCCGCCAGCAAAGGATCGAGCTGATTCGAAGCATTTCCGAGTTGAGAGGCTCAGTGGTGATCTGTTACATCACCGGAGACCGGGAAAACGTCAGTACAAGAATAGCACCGGATGTGACCCAGGTGTTTTACAGGCACCTGGAGATGTATGGTAACTGCCAGCAAATAGACTTGTTTCTCTATACCCGTGGTGGGGATGTGCTCACGCCCTGGCGCCTGGCCCACCTGATCCGGGAATACACTCCCCGGTTTAATGTACTCGTTCCTTATCGCTGCTACAGCGCAGGAACATTGCTCTGCCTGAGCGCTGATGAAATTGTGATGGGTAAGATGGGTGAACTGGGACCCATTGACCCCAGCGTAGTCAATGCGTTTAACCCTCAGGACCAGAACAATCCTTCTGCCCGGATCCCCGTCAATATCGAAGACGTCTACTCATATCTGGCCTTAGCCGGGGAAAAGGCCGGGGTATGCAGCAATGACCAGCAGGTGAAAGCTTTTACCCTGCTGGCTGAGCGTATACACCCCCTGGCCCTGGGCAATGTTCACCGTAATTACATGCTCATACGTTCCCTGGCTAAAAGACTTCTGGCAATGCACCAGCAACCCTTGAAAGAAGGCAGGATTGAACACATTGTGGATAACCTGACCGAAAAGCTCTACGCCCACAATCATATGATTCCCAGGCGGGAGGCAGCAGAAGAAATTACCCTGGCAGTTAAGATTCCCGACAGTAAGCTGGAAGCTTTAATGTGGTCCCTATACCAGGATTACGCAAATGAATTATCCCTGACAGAACCCTTCAATCCCGCCGAACATCTAAGGGGAGCAAAAAGTGAATTCGAAGTGATAGGTGGTTATGTGGAATCCTTAAAAGGAGTAGACGCCTTTGTTTTTTCCGGAATCATTGAAAGACGGGATTATCCTGAACCCGGTCAGGTTCATGTAAGCATTTTAAAGCAGGGATGGAAAACACTAAGCCCCTGACCACTCCGGTAAGGTGCAGTACATGTGTTCAAAAGAATTAAAGACAGGAGGTTTTCTCTGTGGAAGAACACCAAACTTTCTTTAAGAGCAGAAAGGTAAGTTTTAGCTACCCGTCAGATGATGTGAAATACTACCTCATAACAGGTGATTCGGGATATCCTCTGGCAGATTTCGTTTTCCCCGGTATTCCTGCAAAAAATAAAACCAGCTTTGTGGTTCCAGAAAGAATTACAAATACAGCTTACCCAATCCAGGAATCCCAGAGTAATTCTCTATAAATAAGCTTAAATGTCTTGAAAGTCTTAGCATCCTCCAACTGGTAACCATAACTGCAATGGCTGAACTCACTATAACACAACCCTTCACTAATCAAGTTTTCTTATAACAAATGAGATAGTATCCTATCTTCTCTGGAAACTCAAAAGGATACCACCAGCGGTTAGTGTAAAGTTATTGTAGGAGTTTTACAGACAAAAAGAGAAGATATCACCGTCCTGCC
>LFSA01000008.1 GCA_001512635.1 Pelotomaculum sp. DTU098
GGATAGGGGAATCAAAGAAACGGCCACAAGCATGATCACCACCCCCCCCCGCCAGAGGGGTTACAACTTTACGCAGTTTTCCCAGAAAATAAGCGATTAGAAATTCCAGGGGTGCTGCCAGGATGGACATGGTGGCCACCAGGGCAAAACCGCCGATTTCGGCAGCTACAAGGCCGCAGGAAAGAAACGCAGCGTTGGTCCCGGTAAAAAGGGTATAACCGGAACCGATTTTACCAATGCGGACCGCTTGAATTAAGGTGGAAACAGCGGTAACGATAATGGTGGCAAAGATAATATACTCCAGCTGTTCACGGGGCACACCGGTGGCATTGGCGATTATAATCGGTATAACCACCACACTGCTGAACAAAGCTACCACATGCTGCAAGGCTTGCAGTATGCCCAGTGATACCGGCATTTTTTCGTCAACAGCATATTGTATTTTAGCCTGATTGTTCACAATACTGCCTCCGCATCTCAAATTCATCCCTGCTAAACGAATCTAAGCTATTAACTCCCTATCAAAGCCAGGCGTGTTATGGATAAGCCATAGGGAGTAAATCAATTTTCATGCTACTCAGTGTTATGCACCTCGCTTGTTTTATATTTTTATGGGTACATTTCAACTTAGCCAGTGCTGGTGCATTTTCCTATTTTTGATCAATTTTGATCATATGTATGTATATTAACTTTTCGCACATGCTCTTTAAGTTTTAAATAATTTAAACACCTCCGTTTTAAAGGTGAATTGTTCAACGACCTTTTGACGTGTTACTTAAATACGTCTACAGTTACCTTTGCTGAGCTAATGTCATAACCATTATAAATATTATTGGTACTACCACAGTGAGTTTTTTCACTTTTGGTTCCCCGGAAATAGCTAAAAAAGAAGAGAACTGGGAATAATAGCCACAGTTCTCTCTGGCTGAACCATTTTTTTAAAATATATAGCCACTCAAACGATTTAGCTATTTATTTCTTACAGTCGCAGCTTATATTTCCAGCTACTATCTCTTGCCAATCACCGAGAACATCGTGTGTCCAACAGTCATCCGCGCCTGCCGCTTCACGCATGGTCAAAGCTAAGATATAAGCTAATTCCTTAACAGTGGCGCCGGCTTCTAAGGCACCTTTGAAATGCTTGAGTACACAAGGCTTGGAACGGGCTTTAATGGACAGAGCAAAGCAGATAAATTGATATGTTTTTTCGTCAATCATTCTTTTTTCTTCGTAAAGCTTATCGATCTCATCCAGTTTTTGGGCGAATTCCGGGAAAAATTCTGCTAACATTCTCATAAAACATCCTCCTGCTCCTAATATCTACTTTATATGCCCAAGTTCAAAAAGAGCTAGAAAACTATTTTAATAATGCTTTTATTTCATCAACCTTTAAAACCTTGCCCACAGCTTTTACTTCCTCATCAATTACCAAAGCCGGAGTCCTCATCACACCATACCTGGCAATCGCTTTGATATCCTGCACTTTCTCAACAGTGGCGGCAAGGCCCAGTTCTTCCACAGCCTTTCTGGCATTCTGTTCTAACTTGTTGCAGTTTGCACAGCCTGTCCCTAAAATTTTGATATTCATCTGCCCTTTACTCCTTTACAGTATTTCAGATATTAAATTAGACCAGTAAATAACCAAAAGCATTGAAGGTATAGCCGAGGATAATGATGCCTATAGTGACAACCGCAAAAAAGATGGCCAGAAGTCTAATCTTTACTGCTGTTTTGAGCATAATCAAAGAAGGAAGGGAAAGTGCGGTCACCGCCATCATGAAGGAGAGTGCTGTGCCAATACCCACCCCCTTATAGATCAATGCTTCAGCTACGGGCAAAGTGCCAAAGATATCCGCATACATTGGCACTCCTACTAATGTAGCAACAAGTACGGAATACCACTTATCTTGCCCTAGCACCATTGATATTATATTTTCCGGTATCCAGTTATGAATGACAGCGCCAATGCCTACACCAATCAAAATATAGAGCCATACTCTTTTGACAATATTAAGCACCTGTTCTTTGGAATAATTAAGTCGATCCCGCACGGTCAACTGGTTTTGCTCTAGATCAACCATTGGATTGCTGTAAACAAAAGATTCTACATATTTTTCCAGTTTAGCTTTGCCGATGAAGGTCCCGCCTATCACGGCAAGAACAAGTCCGGCAACAACATAGGCGATGGCTATCTTCCAGTTAAATATGCTGGCGAGAAGAAGAATGGAAGCCAGGTCAACCAGCGGAGATGATATTAGAAAGGAAAAGGTAATCCCCAGGGGCAGGCCGGCGCTGGTAAAACCAATAAACAACGGTATCGACGAGCATGCGCAGAAGGGCGTTACGGTGCCCAGCAAAGCACCTAAAACATTCCCCGTGATCCCCTTGTAGCCGCCCAGTATTTTCTTCGTCCGCTCAGGGGGAAAGAAGCTTTGGACGTAGGATATGGTAAAAATAAGCACAGACAGTAAAATAAATATTTTTATAACATCGTATACGAAAAAATGAATACTGCCGCCAAGTCTATCCTGGACACTAAGCCCCAAAACCTGCTCTACAAACCTTTGGGCCAGATCGGACAGCCATTGCATCTTGAGCAATTGATTGTTAAGCCATTGAAATATAAACACGATGCAGCCACCTTAATTCTGTTTTATTTAATCACTTACATTAACAGCACCGGCCCGGGTTCCCTTCTTTACAAATACAGTTTTCCTTGTCGGAAGTAATATAATCGAGGAATTTCTTTATTTTGGCAATGCCATCGGCACTGAGAGAATAATATGTCCATTTCCCCTCGTTTCGTCCCACAACCAGACCACACTCGCATAGTATTTTCATGTGATGTGAGAGGGTGGACTGGGACATATCAAACTTCTCCAGGATCTTACAGGCGCACAATTCTCCGCAAGAGAGCATATCAACAATCATCGCCCTTTTGGGGTCACCCAACGCCTTAAATATCCTGGAACCCTCTATATAGAATTCTTCCATAAGCTCACCTCACATTCAACTTCTTCGATGTATTAATAATATGTGTCAGTTCGATAAATGTCAATATGTTAATTCTATTTGAGGCTTACTTTATTTGTCTAAGCCTTGGAACGCCTATTACGGCTATTTCCCTGAGTATTCTGAAAGCCACCCGGGGCGGGCATTTCACCGTATTTGTCTGTGAACCGGGCTTTTAGCAGGGCAATCACCTGCTAACGGAACAGCCTGGTAAATTATGACATATTATAATAAATAATTATGTATTTAAAGGGGTGATGAATTCTGTATAACGATCTGAACTTCTGGCAAACACCCATCGTGTTTACTAAGAAACAGGTGGATTTAAGAAATCATTTTCGTATGCTCTGGGAACAGCATGCCGTTTGGACATGGTCAACGATTATAAGCCTGGTCTTTGGCTTGCCCATAACAGACTCCGTTGTTGCCAGATTACTTCGCAATCCCGTAGATTTCGAGCGTGCGCTGCAGCCTTATTACGGAGGTAGAATTGCCGCTGCATTTCGAGATTTGTTACGAGAGCATCTGGTTTTAGCCGCAGATCTTGTTATAGCGGCAAAGGCCGGAAATAATGAGGCAGCGGCAGAAGTAGAAAGAAAATGGTATACCAATGCCGATGCAATCGCCGTTTTCCTGGGAAGGATCAATCCTTTTTGGTCGAAGGAACAATGGAGGATGATGATGCGCCGTCACCTGGACTTGGTAAAAGCACAGGCAGTTAACATGCTAACGGGAAACTATGAAACAAGTATCGCGGCCTATGATGAAAATGAAATGCACATTTTAACAATGGCTGACGTAATGGCTGAGGGGATTATTAAACAGTTCCATATATATTAGAGGAATCGAGAGGGCTACAGAAATACCTGTAGTCCTCTTTCTTAATTATATTTTGCAAATCTCAGGGAAGGATATAAGCAACAAATACGGGGTGGCATGAGCGAGCTCAAGGTTGACTATAAAAAAAATAATAGATAATATAACATTAGTATCAACTTTGGGATTATTTACATATTCGAAGGTCACCTACAACAGTGACCGTACGAATTTAAACCAACCCCTTACCGGCTACATTACCAACATCTCTTAAGAAAACATCAAGAAAGGATGATCAGTGGTGGCTGCAACGGATTTATTAGACAAGGGTGCAGTTCTACAGCGCGACAAGGAGACATATGCGGTAGTTCCTCATATGCCCGGCGGGCTGGTAACCCCGGCTGCGTTGAGAAAAATAGCAGATGTTGCAGAAAAATATAATGCCGCGGCATTGAAGATTACCTCTGCTCAACGCCTGGCGATTGTGGGTTTAAAGGAAGAAGATTTGGATAATGTCTGGAAGGATCTGGGTATGAAGCCCAGCGCTGCCATTGGGTTATGTGTACGCAGCATAAAGTTCTGCCCGGGAACTACTTTTTGCAAACGGGGACAACAGGACTCCGTGGGCCTGGGGCTAAAACTGGATGAACGTTACCACGGCCTTGCGCTGCCCGGTAAATTCAAGATGGGTGTAAGCGGCTGTGCTAATTCCTGCGGAGAGAACCATTTCCGTGATGTGGGTGTAATGGGTACCCCGAAAGGTTTTAGATTGATGGTGGGCGGAAACGGTGGTGTATCGCCACGCCTTGCCCAGACTATTTACGATGGGCTGGACGAAGAACAAGTCCTGGAAAAAATCGATAAGATTATTAAGGTCTTTGCCGAAAACGCCAAAAAGCACGAGCGGCTGGGCAGATTTATCGACCGGATTGGTGGTATAGAAGAGTTTAAAAAGATGCTTGAGGAATAGCCCTTCCTTACTTTAGTGTATAAAATATAACAGATCCCCGGTGTTGCGTATAATGCCGGGGATCCTTTTTATTTAGTAGTATTCCGGCTTCCGTGTAAATATCAACAATGACCATGCTCATGTCTAACGGTAAAAATGCAAAGAGATTATTACTGAAAATAAGTATTTAATAATAAAAATACCATTTTTCGCATTATTCCCGTTGTGCCCACACCCTTGATCAATATGGGCGCGGCCCTGGGCAGGGTCTCTTTTCCAAACTTTTTGCTGGCATCGGCTCTAGGCAAGATGCCTGCCGCGGTTTTATACACCGGTTTGGGCCTGGCTTTATTTCAAGCCCGGGATGTCAAAACCATTCTTTTTATTATCGCTGCTGGCCTATCCGTCATGCTCCTGGCCAGGTTTGCCGCGAACCAATGGCTTCGGCAGAAATTGGATTAATCCCGTAAAGCAGCCACAGAAATTGAAACAAAATGTACGGATGAAGAAACATTTTTCAGCAAAGAAATCAGGCGCCCTTTGCGCGGCTTTTAGGGCTGCAATACCCCTCCCTATGCCTGACTTGCGCCTGTTTTGGACAGGCATTTTTCTTTTAGGGGGCAATCCCGGCAAGTAAGGGTGCCCTGGCAGGGTTTTTCCCGTAGCAGCTCATAGCTCCGGTCCAGCGGCACCCTGCTCCAGCCTATAACCGCCGTTACTGATTTAACCGGCTGAAGCAGGTAGTGAGAGGTCACGGTTAGGCCGATCTTCTCCCCACCTATGCTTTCTATAAATTGCTGCTGGCTCTCCAGGGGCCAACCCCCGTAACCTGGACTGAAACGTGCCGTCGGGTAATAAGCGCTGCGCCTGATCTCCCGGACCGCCAGCGCGTCCAGGGTTTCCGTAATATGTTCGGCTGCTGCAGAGGCAATACCATTGAAGATAAAGGCATCAGCAGCACCGGAGGTTTGTTGCAGCCCGGCCAGGAACCGGTCTATGCCGGGTCCCAGCGTAGCCGCCAGCAGGGTTACCTTCTCACAGGCAGCAAAATGAGCAACCACACGGCTTCCGGCGATGACTAGACTGGCGTCAGCCAGTTCAACCCGTTCCGGGCTTAGGGAGCGGATAGAGCAGACCCGGATCAAACCCTGGGGTTTGGCCAGACGGGTGACGTGCCGCAGGTAAGTGTCCACTAATTTATCTATATTGGCGGGGATGGAACCGGGCGCCAGCCCGAGATTGAGAAAGGGATAAATTTCTTCCCTGGTCAGCAGGAGGGGCAGGTTAAGAATCTGTACCTTCATGATTTATGTGCCGGGCAAAATCCCCGCACCAGCTGCACCGCTTCCACCGCGTCGGCGCCGTATCCGTCCGCTCCGATTTCCCGGGCATATTCAGCTGTGACCACTGCCCCGCCGACAATCACCTTGACACCGGGCAACTCCTGCCTGAGCAGTTCAATCACCCGGGGCATTTCCACCATGGTTGTAGTCATTAACGCGCTTAAACCCACCACATCCGCCTTTTCCCGCCGGGCTGCCTCCAGAAAAGCCTGGGCCGGCACGCTTTTACCCAGGTCCAGCACGCGGAAGCCGTGATTTTCCAGCAGGGCTGAAACGATATTTTTGCCGATGTCGTGGATATCGCCCTCTACTGTGCCGATAACGACGGTACCCCCCTGGGCCGTCCTTTGCCCGGGGAAATTATCCTTAAGAAAATCAAAAGCCTTTTTCGCCGCGTCACCGGCCAGGATCAACTGGGGCAGGTAGGCTTCGCCCTGGGCAAAATGCTCTCCAATGGTTTCCAGGGCGGGGATTATCCCCTCGTTTATAACGGACAGGACATCTCTCTTCTCTTCCAGCAGTTTCTGGACCAGCGGGATGACGGCTTCCTGCCGCCCGTTATAGATAGCCCTTTGCAGGGCGCGGGCCGGATCATCTACGTCAACCTCCTTACTTGGCGGGGAACCGGCCGGGGAAACCTGCCTGCCGGCCTGCGCCAGGTAGTTGCGCGCGCCGCTGTCACGCCCCGTCAGGAGGGCACCGGCAATCATTGTTTCTCTAATCCTGTGGTCAAGGGGGTTGGCGATGGCGGCATCAAGGCCGGCGCCCAGGGCTAAGGCCAGGAAAGCCGCATTGAGCCAGGAACGCTGGGGCAGGCCGTGGGAGACATTGCTCAGCCCCAGGACTGTATTAACCCCCAAATGCACTTTGACCAGCTTGATCGCCTGCACAGTTTCCATAGCCAGCTCAGGGGAAGTTGCCGCAGTAAGGACCAGACAGTCAATAATTATGTCTTCCCGCGGCAAACCATAGTGTTCTGCAGCTTCCACTATCTCTCTAGCGATCTGGAGCCTCTCCCTCGCCCTTGCCGGGATACCGCTTTCGTTCAGGGTTAAACCCAATACCGCCGCGCCATATTTCTTAGCCAGGGGCAGGATGGAATGAAGGCTTTTCTGATCACCGTTGACAGAATTAATCAAAGCCTTGCCCTGGAATTCCTGCAGCCCTTTTTCCAGGGCAGCCGGATTAGTACAGTCCAGCACCAGCGGGCAGTCCAGGCTCATCTGCAACTGCCGCACCCCTTCCGGCAACAGCCGGGTTTCATCTCCGCCAGCCAGGCCGGTGTTGAGGTCAAGGAGCAGGGCTCCTGCATCCAGCTGGAGCTCCCCTTCCCGGACAATGAAATCCCAATTTTGCTGCCGCAAGGCTTCCGCCACAGCTTTGCGGGCGGAGGGGTTAATTCTCTCGCCGATTATAACCGGCAGCTCCCTGGGACCTATGGTTACAGCCCGGCTGCGGCTGGCCAGGCGTGTGGCCGGCGGCCCGTCCTGCTCCGGCAGGGGAGCGGGCTCCCGGGAGGCTAAAGCTTCTCCCATAGCTTTGATATGGGCGGGAGTGCTGCCGCAGCAAGCACCAATCAGATTAACACCCAGGGCCCGGAAAGGCTCGGCGAAACGGGCCATATCCTCGGGGGTTTCTTTAAACACTGTTTTCCCGTCAACTAGGACGGGCATACCGGCGTTGGGTTCCACCAGCAGGGGCAGCCGCGTGGACCGCCGGTATTCTTTCATAACTTCCAGGAGTTCCTCGGCGCCGGTGGAGCAATTGGCACCGATGCAGGCAGCACCCATCGCTTCCAGTACAATGGCGGCGATTTGCGGGCTGGTACCGGTGAGGGTCCTCCCCTTGGTATAGGTAAGGGAACATGCTACCGGCAGCCTGGTATATTCCCTGGCCGCAAAGAGGGCAGCCCGTATCTCGCCTAAATCAGAGAAGGTTTCTAAAAAGATAAAATCCACTCCGCCGACCTCGAGGGCCCGGGCCTGCTGGCCAAAAACCTCAACCAGCTCCACCCAGGGTATGGTGCCCAGAGGGACCGGAAATTGTCCGGTAGGTCCGATAATACCGGCCACAAAGGCCTGGTCCCCCACAACCTCACGCACCAGCTGGGCCGCCCTTTTGTTAATCTCCTCCACGAGGTGGGCCGCGCCGTATTCCTTCAGTTTCAACGCCGAGGCGCCAAAGGTGTTAGTCTGGATCACCTGGGAACCTGCCTCGAAATAAGCCCGGTGCACCTCTTGCACTGCCCGGGGGTGGGAAAGCATCCAGAGCTCCGGGCTTTCTCCCGGCGGCAGCCCCTGTGCTGCCAGCATGGTGCCCATGGCGCCGTCCCCCAGCAGGACCTGTTTTCGCAAGGTTGTAATAAAGTCAGCCATCCAAAGCCCCCCTGTCTGACCCTTTATATCCTGAAAAAAAGCCAGTTTTCCGCTGCAGGTGGGATTCATCCCGCCAGAGAAAACGCATCTTGGCGAATAAATCCTAATAAGGCTGAAGTATTTATTAAAGGGCCTAGTAGTACAATATTATCTGACGAAAACCGTTAAGTATATTAATCATGATTATATTTGAGATGGATAAAAATTTCTATAGCAGATGTGTTGAAATTACTTTAAAAAATATGAACCTACCCTTCTGGTGTGAATAAAACTACATAAAACTACGTTCTAATAATTGACTTTTATGTACTCATTAATAGTGGTTACCCCCCAAACGGAGTAACCACAAACTTTTCATCTGGTAAACCAGCCATAACTTTCTAATTTTTTTACTCATTTGTCTTAAATTCATGCAGGCGGGTAAACTCTACTAGATAACTAAGTGTCTTTAAAGTAAACACCTTCCCCCGCGTAGCAATCAGGAGTTTTTTCATATCCTCCCGACGCACACCAAAACCCCGTCCGCCAATGCAGGCGATAACCTCAAAACCAGGAAAGCCGTTTGTACTTTTCATTTTACTGATTTCCGCCAGGTGCTGTATACGAGTCACCTTATCCCTGGCAGTGCCGTCATCTTCAGTAATTTTTGCTCCTATCACAACCTGTGGATTAAACTCACTGGGGATAATAAAATCAGGAGTCTGATCGAACCCAGCTATCCGTTCCGCTCTTTTTGTTTTTCTATAACTTATACCTGCCTTTGTTAATACTTCCTCAATGGCAGATTCCAGGCTGTCCCCGACCAGTTCTGAAACTGAATCCCTGTGCCCAGCGAAAGGGCGCCCAAGAAATCTTTCATACAAAAGCATGGCATAGGGAACACCTATATTAGAAAGTGATATTATTCCACTGGGGCCTGTGCTGGTATCCGCCTTGTCCAGACGGTGAATCTTGTCCGGGCCAACCTCGGGAGCAGGCATGTTTAGCAACTGGCAGGCCGCATCCACAAGCGCTCCTACACGTTCTCTTGTGACCCGGCTGTCGCTTAATGCCGACATTGGTGACATGCGAATATTTCGATCCAGGTTGCGAGCAAACCCCTGTGAAACTTCCACACCTGTCCGCCGTGTTGCAACATAAGCCCATTCCGATGGTGTAAATCCAAGCATAGTGCGCAGAACAATAATAACCATGGGCTTTTGAAAGGCCGCTTTGGTTATAGAACGGGAATCTATATTCCGAAATCCGTTTGTTATCCTCTTTAAGAATTCATAGCCCCTCTCAAAAACCGGGTACTCAACAAACCCTTCGCCCTTCGGCATAACGAGAAACTCTGATTCAAGGCAGGAGAAGACTGAGGATATGTACAAATCAATTTCTGCTTCAACCTCTGTAAAAGGCACCTCAAAAGGATATTTCATCTTCTTCACCTCCGTAATTCTCTTGCATTTCACGGGCTAAGGGCATTTGGTAACAAGGGACTTTTAAGAGTTCGTCTGACAGGTGATTTTCAACCCCGGACCAGCCTCCAAGATTATCTATAGCTCTCTCCACTCTAACCATCTTATCTGAAGCTGATAAAGCAATATCCCACTCTTTACGCAAATACCATATCGCCAGGCGGACCAGGTGTCCGAAGGCTATACACCGGATATCGCCTCGAGTAGGCTTCACTTTCCCAGCCCGAATAAGTTCCAAGTCATGCCGGACCAGACCTGCTATTTCTTCAGATGTGGAAACAATTGTCCGTCTCGGGACTGTGCCGGTTAATCGACATACAAATATCGTATCTATTACCGATGAGCCAGTTCCGTTGATATGGATGGAAGCGCCCATCTCCCCCGGACAAGGGAGCGATGCTGAACAGGTCAACCCTGAGTCTAGGATTGCTACCGCCACCGGTAAATACGCTTCAATTTTATTATGATGATATGTAAAGGCCAACGGCGCTCCCGGTTTTAACGCCCGCGCCATTTTCACAAAAACCTGGGACAGCCCTTCGGTGAAATGTGACAGCCCCCGGTCCATTGTAATGTTACCGGTAAGTTCGTTCTCATCCCTGGTAGAACTTTTATTAAAAACACCATTGCTGTCGGTGGCCAACCTGCGTAGCCAGGTATAACAAAAATCCATTAACTCGGCGTATTGAACATTGGCATAGTATGGAGGGTCGGTCAAAACTGCGTCCAGGGAAGCAGTGGGTAGGTTGGAAAATGTTGAGCTACAGCAATAGAGATTGACTCCCCTGCTCTCCGTACCATCAATAGTGCCTTTAGACTCCCCTATCCATTCACCTTTAATCGCCACCTGCACTTTGCGTCCGCTTTGATGCTTGATTTCATAGGGCTTTTCACAATATTCCTTGGCACGGACATATTTTAGAACAATATTAGACCACCCACCGCTGCCCACATTTGTGCCTCTGCTACCGTTGGGAATGCCGAGAAGATTTGACTCGCACTGAACTAGACCCACCGGGAAACCGTGTACTGAAAAAATATCAAGAGACTTCAAAGCCATGGTGTCGTAACGACAAAGCATGTTTTGATAGCGCAGTAGGTCTGATAAATTTGTCGCCAAAGCATTGCGGACTCTGTCATCGGGAAAACCGCTAATTATCCGGCAGCTTAACTCCAAACCAAGCAATTGACGTTCATTGAACATCTCACGATATCGCCGGTAACCCCACCTGTGCAGGCGGTCGGTTTCATCACCGGGAGGGATCTCATCATCTGGTACAAATTTTGGCGATAAACTCTTCCATTGTTCTGAAGCCTTCTCATATTTCAAAAGGTCTTCCCGGTCCGGTTTCTTAAAGAACCTGCCTTGATGGTTTGATTTACATTCATGGCAATGGTACTCAATCGCCACCATGCGGTGTTGTGGCGGCCCATTTAGAGCATCTGGGTATTTATTAATTTTACCGCAGTATGGACACGCGCAGCGATTTCGTTTAGCAGGTCCTTTTATTGTTAGAGCTTTACCGCAGGCTTGACAAATCCCTGGGTTTTTATGGTCTTCCACCTCATTTAGTTCACCGCATTTAGAACAAAAGATCACGTTCTTAGGATGGCGCCGGTTCATTGCCAATAAATAACCGGGTAATAAATCAAAAGTCCCTTTGCACTCATTACATACAAGAGTTTTAACCCAGATGAAATATTTTACATGAGCATTGGGAGAACCGCACTTCAGGCAAACGGTTTTGTAAAAGGAGCCAACTTCTCTTGTCAAAGAGTCCTGCAGTTCATCCGCCGCTTTGCGATAGGCTTCCAGGTCAAGGCGTTCGATTTCCTGTCGCACAATCCAATATGACATTGGATTAATATCGTAACCAATGATATTGCAGCCAAGACGGTTGGCTTCTATCAGCGGTGTTCCACCACCCATGAAGGGGTCAGCTATATTAAGACCCTTAAGGTTATGAGCTTTATAAAAATTCTCTTTTAAACTGCCTTCAACAAACTCTGACAACAAAAGCCCGCGGAATAAAGTACCCGGGCGTCTGGCAAACCATTTATGTACAGCGATAATCGGCCGGTAATTCTGTTGGATCTGCTTTTCATGGAGAGCTAAATTTGAAATAAATGGAATATCAAAATTTTTCTCAATCATTTTTATTAGCCCCCGAAAAACATTGATAAATTTTTTAAATGACTATAACGTTAGCTCAGCAAAGGTAACTGTAGACGTGTTTAGGCAACACATTAAAAGGCGATTAAACAATTCACCTTTAAAACCACGACGACTAAAACGGTAACAAAATTCATTGAGGTAAGCTTGCAAATGTTTCTTATCAAGACCATGAAAAGTATCGGCAATAAAAGCTTTGGTGTTTGAGATGATGGTATGGAGCCACCTTAAATGGTCGGGATTATGCTTTGGGTCAAAATCTTTTGGCTCATGCTTATAACCTTTCTTTGCAAGCTGTAGATAAGAACGATAAGCGTCACTTTAAATTGTTGCACCTGACTCAATAACAGAATGAGTAAATTACGCCAACGTGGGCTCCTTTACGTCTGGTACGACTTGCATCTTAAGGAATAAAGAATATCCTCGATTATTAATCTAACAAGTTAATCTTTTCCTGTTTAGCCACTGCCATAACTCCAGAACATTAGTTTGTATAATCATTATATCAAACATCTGTTCTAAGGCGAAGAGGTTACTGAGCTAAAGGAATAGTCATTATTTTTTCTAGTAAAATATTTCTTTAACCCTCACTGGCTTTCCTGCAGAAGACTTAACAAACAGAAATGCACCATAAGGAGGCAGTTGGCCAAGAATCCCAAGAACACTCAAGGGCACGGTCAACCGCCCCTCTTGCATGGATCACCGTGGTATCAAAAAGCGGAACAGCTGAATCCTCCTGTCGTATCAGCAGACCAATTTCAGTGAAACCCACGATAATTCCCTCTGCACCGGCGTTCATTAAATACTAAACTTTTTTATAGTGGTCTATGGAATCCTGCTCGATGCGTCCAAGGCATAGCTCCTGGTATATTACCCTGTTAACATACTCCCTGTCTTCACTTTCGGGAACCAGGAACCTGATCCCTCTTCTCTCCAGGCGTGATTTATAAAAATCTTGCTCCATCGTGTACCTTGTCCCCAAGAGCCCTGCAGTATTTTTTCCCCTTGCCAACATCTCATCTGCAGTAATATCTGCAATGTGCAGTAACGGGATGCCAATATTAGCCTCGTTCTGTTCGGCGGTTTTATGCATTGTGTTAGTGCAAAGCAGGATAAAATCCGCTCCGGCCGCTTCAAGGCTGCGGGCTGCTTGAACCAGAACCTTTCACGATTTTCCCATTCACCGTTTCTTTGAAAAACCTCAATTTCCTCAAAGTCTACACCGTAAAGGATGCATTTTGCAGAATGTAGGACGCCCAGCCTAGCTTTAACTTCTTCATTACTTTAATGCAACTGCTGGGCCCCATTTCCCCGGCGCATTTGAGAGCTGATACATAAAAGGAGGATACAAAAAGGACGTACCCTTATTCCCTCAACAGGGAGGGAACATAAGGGACGTCCCTCTTTACATCTTTGCCCTATATATTTTAGCTCCTGCAACCTTAAGCTCCCGTAACAATTACATCCTTTACTTTATTGTTTTATTTGCTTTTCAAAACCTTTTCTAAGGATTTTCCCCCCACACCAACGTTGTCATATGGGTTTTCTTTCAGTAAGACAACGAAGGCATCCGGCGAGATTTTTAAAATATCGCTGGCGACCCTGGTTAACTCCGCAATCAGGCTTTCCTTCTGGTTTTTATCCATCTGGCCCGCTTCCAAAGTAATTACCGGCATGTTTTGCACCTCCTTTGATCAGTTTTAGAAACGTGGACTTTGTTTATTGCCCAACACTTCTCATCTACACAACTATACTATCTTAAACCCCGCCACGCTCCCCCGTTCGGTGGGGCGGATCTCCAGCCTGGCGTCGATGCGTTCTTTCAATTCCGGCACGTGGGAGATAATTCCCACCAGACGGCCGCCCTTTTGCAAGTCGAGCAGGGCCCGCATGGCAAAGTCCAGGGATTCGGGGTCCAGAGTGCCGAAACCCTCGTCTATAAAAATGGTATCCAGGTGGATGCCGCCGGAATAGGACTGGACCACATCGGCCAGGCCCAGGGCCAGTGCCAGGGAGGCCAGGAAGGTTTCACCGCCGGATAATGTGGCCACGTTCCTGGCAGCGCCGGTATAGGTGTCGAAGACCTCCAGGTCCAGGCCGCCGGCGGCATTTCGCCGGGCCAGTTCCATGGTGCGCTGGAGGTGGTAGCGGCCGCGGCTCATTAATTTTAGGCGTTGGGTTGCGGCGATGGTAACATCGTCCAGCAGCGCCCCCAGCACAAAGCGCTGGAAGGTCAGGCCGTATTTGTTCTTGCCGTTAGCCACCTCGGAAAGGCGCCCGATTACCATGTAGCGGCTTTCCAATACTTTCAATTTGCCTTCGAGTTCAGCAAGCTTTTCCAGACTTCTTAATCCTTCCTCAACCTGGGACTGTAGCAGCCCTTCCTTTTTCAGCAACTGCTCGTAATCTTCTTTTACTGCGGCTTCTTCCCGGACCAGCTTTTCCATGTCCGGTTCGCTTAAACCTTCCGCCGCTCTGGCGGCGCGCACCTGGCGGTCCCTGGCGGCATGGAGGGCCTCGTCAAAATCCTTGATCTCCTCTTCTATCTTTTTAATTTCTTCCGGCGTTCTCCTGGCATTTTCATAGTCCTGCAGGCTATCGAAACCCGCCGACTCCAGGCGCTTTTGGAATGAAAGCTCTTCCCTTTTCCTAAGGTCAACCGCCGCCTGCCAGCCGGCCAAAGCCTCTTTTTCGGCTGCTTCAGCCCCGGCCAGGGCTTGCTTTGCTTCTTCTGCTGTTTTCTTAGCCTGCTCAAATCTTGCTGTGAGTATGTCCTTCTTTTGTCCGGCTTCCTGCCGGGCTTTATCTAAAGCTGCCGGGTCGCGCAGGTTTTCTGGAACAGATGACTCGCGCTCGCGCAAAACAGCCCGGACAGCTTCCAGCTCAGTATTGGCTTTTTGATATTTATCTTTATATTCTTCCCATAGCCGGTCGGCCTGTTTTTCCTGCTCCTTGAGCCTTTCAAGCCCGGCCTCAAGGTCGGAAGCCGTTTTTTGTGCCCGGCAGGCCTGGGACCATACTTCTTTGGCTTTGCTTGCGGCGTCTAGAAGGGCGGCCAGATCAACGTGGGCCTTTTCTCCCAGTTCTTTTTCCAGGTCCTCAACCCGGCTTTGGGCTGTTGATATTACAGCCTTCAGCTTCCCGCATACATCCCTGGCCCGGTTAAGGTCTTCCTCAAGATCGGCTACAGCCTGCCGGCATGATTTCAGCTCCGCCTCTGACGGCAGGACCCCTCCGGCTACGGCAGGGTTCGGGTGTTCCAATGAACCGCATACCGGACAGGGCTTGCCCCTGGTTAAACCACTGGCCAGGATGGCGGCCTGCCCCTTGTCCCACTGTTCCTGCAGGTCGGCAAGTCTTTCTCTGGCTGCAATATAGCGGGTTTCGGCTTGCCGGTGTTCCTTCTCGGCCTTGTTATAAGAATTTAGGGCCTTGGCCAATTCCCGGCGGTAGTTTTCCAGGGTCTGCCTTTTGCGGCAGGTTTCTTCGGCCAGCCGGTAAGCAGCCTCCAGGGCTGTGGCCTTATCTGCTATGCTTTTCGCCGCGGCACATGCTGCTGTTTTCTCTTCTATGGCTTTGCGAATGCGCGCAAGAAAATCCTCTGCTTTCACTTGAGCAGCTTTTGCAGCTTTAACGATCTGCTCAGCCTTGCCAACCGCCCGGCGTGCCTCAGTAAGGGCGCCAACCTTTTCAACTAGTTCTTCCAGCCGGGCCACTTCACGCCCGGCAGCCTCCCGCTCCGGCTCCTTTTCTATCTCTGTTGCCAGCGCTTTAGCCGCTTTTTCAAAGGCTTCCTTCGCTTTATTTTTAGCAAACCTTTTCTTTTCCAAATTAGTGGCTGCTGCCTTTGCCTCCCGCACCCTGGCATCCAGCAAATTAGCCGCATCCAAAAGGCCGGCGGCCAGTTTAGCCCGGCTTAATTCAGCCCGCTTCACCTCTATTACCGGGGCTTTTTGCGCCAGCTCTTTGACGGCTTTCTCCGCGTCCGCCTTTTCCTTCAATTTTTCCTGGACCCGCTTGCCAGCCTCTAAGCGGTTCTGCGCCGTTTTCAGGGCCGCACCGCATTTCTTAATGTTTTCTTTGACCTTTTTCTGCTGCTCCAGGTTTGCTTTATGTTTCTGTTCCAGTTCATCACGGCTCCCAGCTCCGGCGTTTTGCAGCACCCAGTTTCTTTGACCCGTCAGTTGCTTAATTTCATCCTGGAGATTTTTGGCCGACTCTTTCAGGAATTCTTCGATGCGGCGGTAAAATTCCGTCCGGAAAAGGATCTCCATTATCGCCTGGCGTTCCCGGGTATCTGCCATAAGCAGCCTGCGAAACTCGCCCTGGGGAAGCATCACCACCTGCCGGAACTGGCTGCTCTTAAAGCCGAGCAGTTTTTCCACTTCCTCGGTGACCTTCTCCCAGCCTGTAGCCAGGACAACGCCTTCTGCAGCGTCGTCGGTGAGGCCGGTTCTCCGCCACAGGGTAGCGTTCTTGGGCATTTTGGTGACGCCTTCGCCCCGCTTCTTGGGCCGTTCCTGCTCGGGATAACGCAGGATACGATAGGAATCAGCCCCCAGGACAAAATCGAAGGTGATCCCGGTGGGTACGGTTATGTCCGCATGATCGCTGCGCATCTGCTCGCCCTTGCGCTCCGCGCCGCTGGTATCCCCGTAAAGGGCGAAGCAGATGGCGTCGAGAATGGTGGTTTTGCCTGAGCCGGTGGGGCCGTGGATCAGGAAAAAAGTCCTGTCCCCCAGCTCTCTAAAATCTATTACCTGCGTCCCGGCATAGGGACCAAAGGCGCTGATGGTGAGTCTAACCGGCCTCATGCCCTTCCCCCCTTTCCTTCCGGTAAAATCCTTCCAGCGTTTCCACAAGCGCCTTGCTTTCTTCTTCGGATAGCGGTGTACCGGTAACCTGTTCAAAAAAGGAGGAGAAAAGCGCTGCTTCGTTCAGCTGGCGGTGGTCGCCGCCGGGCCCGCGCAACTCACCCTCCGCGGCTAAACGGGGGCGTTCCAGGTGGAGGACGTTGGGGTACACTTCCCGCAGCCTGCCGATGGCATCCATGATCGGGCCGCTATCCAAGAGGGTAACCATTATGTAGTCGTCCCTGCTTCCTCCCTCTGGGGCATTGCTCATAATATCTGCAAAATAACCCTCCAGGCGGCGCACGTCCCGGCGGGGCGTCAGGGGAATGGTTTCAATGGCTGTCTTACCTGCACCGTCTATTTCCACTAGGGCCACTGATTTCCGGTGTGATGCCTCGGAAAACGAGTATTTGAGCAAAGAGCCGGCATAGCGGACATGTTCCCACCCCGCCTTTTGTGGCTGGTGCAGGTGCCCCAGGGCTGCGTAATGGAAGGGATGAAACAGGGAAGCGCTGACCGACCCGCTGCCACCCACGCTGAGAGGCCGCTCCGATTCGCTTTCCTCGCCGCCGGCCACATAGGCGTGGGCCAGGATCACCCGGCGGGCGCCAGCGGGGATGGAAGCGGTTAAATGCTGGATTAAAGACAGCATAGCCTGCTCGTGGTTAACAGCGCCCGGCGCACAGAGCCGCTCCCTGACCAAGGGGGGTTCCGCGTAGGGCGCCGGGCAGAAATAGACCGGTCCGAAGGTGTCAGGAATAACCACCGGCTCCAGCCTGTCAGTTAACTGACCAATCAGATGCAGGCCCTGCCTGGCCAGCAAACCAGCACCGAAGCCAAGCCTGTCCGGGCTGTCATGGTTGCCGGCAATTAATACTACGGGTACTTTGTAGTCCAGAAGGATGCGGGTAAGCACCTCGTCCAGAAGTTTAATGGCTTCTGTGGGCGGGACAGACCGGTCATAAATATCACCGGTAATTAAAATCACATCCGGCCTGCTGTCAGCAACCAGCTGGATAAATTGCTCAAGGACATGGGCCTGGTCGTCGGTAAGGTAGACACCGTGGAAAATCCGCCCCAGGTGCCAGTCCGAGGTATGCAGGATGCGCATCTTTTTGCCTCCCTGGAAAACATTCATCGTGCTTCTGATTTTATAGGAAATATACCATCAGGGCACGATAAGAAATTGTCAGCATATAAATTGTTTTAGATAAATTTTCTGCTGAATCCATATTTCGCTTGATTTCCCAGGCAATCCTGCCTGGTCCCCCTCGACTTCCTTCAGACCCCACCGTTACCGGTAACGCCCTTACCTATGGGTTGTCTTCCCTCTTGTTAGGCGACCGGTTTCTTTCAACCCATAAGCTCGGAAGACATGCCAGTAGAACAAACAAAAAGCACCCTCGTGGGAGAGTGCTTTTTCAGAATGCATTCTGAAAAATCTAAATAAAAGTATTGTAAAAAAAAACTTTGTATATAATAATAATAATAAAAGAAAGAACAACATAACGCCGGTGTGCCTCGCATTCCTGAGGCTTTCAAACTAAGAGGATTTTAGGGGAAGTCCTCTTAGTTTTTTTTGCCCAGATCTACGATGGAGCAAACCAGGATAAGTAGCATGATGAGCGCAGACATTGCCTGCAACAATTCACCGACACTTATCATAAGCCCCACCCCCTTTCGTCGCAACTCGTTGCAAATACGAACAGGAAGCGGGGCTCGTCATGTTGCTCTTTCCGTATTCATTTTACATGTTCAATCATTACTTTTCCAGTATTTATTCCAAATCAGTATAAAATTGATTTTTTTCCTGAACCTGCTCTTCCCGGCCTTTTTCTTAAAGCAAAAATCCAGCTGCCGGATACTATCAATCCTTATATTGGCGGCATCAGGCTACAGGACCTGAAAACCAGCTCATATTAGAAAGTTGTATACCGAATTAACAAGACCGGGAAATAAGAATAAACGGAGAGAAAAAACACTTCAAACCGCTGTCGGGCAGCAAGTGATCACCTGGGTCATAGCACAAACAAAATTACCAATGACCTTTACGGCTATGTGGAAAGGTCAGTCAGGTACAAATAACTAAGCATGTAGATATGTAATATGGGGCGAATAGCCCATTTTTTATCCCCGGGAAATGCTGTGAAATTTTAGTGAAATGGGCATTAAAAAAGCCCCTTACTTTAGTTAAGTAAAGAGCCTTCAATGGCGGAGAGAGTGGGATTCGAACCCACGAGACCGCTCATCACGGCCTACTCGATTTCGAGTCGAGCGCCTTCGACCAGCTCGGCCATCTCTCCATGTGCTTTTTTCTCTCTCAAGGCCCGAAAGAAGCGCTGGATAATCTGCCGGCACTCCTCTTCCAGCACCCCGGCCACCACTTCCACCTGGTGGTTGAAGCGCGGCTGCCTGACTACGTCAATGACTGAATCCACAGCGCCTGCCTTCGGGTCAGCTGCTCCGTAAACCAGCGTCTTCACCCTGAACTGCACAAGCGCCCCGGCACACATGGGACAGGGCTCGATGGTGGAATAAAGTGTTGCTCCATTTAAGCGCCAATCGCCAATTTTTCTGGCAGCCTCCCTGAGGGCCAGGATTTCAGCATGGGCGGTGCTGTCCTTCAGGGCTTCGCGCAGGTTGTGTCCCCTGCCAATAATTTCACCGTCAAGCACCACAACAGCGCCGATGGGCACCTCGCCCAGGGCATAGGCTTTTTCAGCTTCCGCCAGGGCCTGACGCATATATCCGGCGTGGTCCACGTACTGCTCCTTTAAAGAAATTGATGTTTTTCTTAAAAGGCTTTGAAAGACTAGAATAAACAGGGCCGGGGCTTTACAGCCCTTTATAAGCAGCCCCCCAAACTTTCATTTAGCATTATACGCGACAACCCCAACAGTGTCAAGCACGGCCCGGGCGCCGCCGGAGAGCCTACCACTTCGCCAAATTAAGCGCCGGATAGCACATTTTTGCCACCTTTTCTACTCTTTTAAATGTCAGAAGGCCCGCTGCCTGCTCTGCGCCATCCTGGGGATAGCAACAAGCAACAGAAAACTGAGGCAACAGAAAATTGATCAGATCTGGCGTCAGCCCTCGGACAAATATTTTTTCAGAATGTTTAAATAGATTACCACCTGCAGATACTATTTGCGAGGTGAGAATCTATGGACGAACCGAAACTGTTTGAGCCATTGGACTCATTTGAATCTTCCCCCGTTGAGTACACAATTCTTCCAGGGTTTGAAGTCCCCTATTATCCTCCGGAATGGATCTTTCCCAAATACAGCGGAAGGGCTGACCGCAAACCGGGAAACACTTGAACCCTGCCCGGAAACGGTCTGACAACGGGTTAGTCCCGGTAACTTAGGTTACTTCTGTTACTTAAAGAAGGCATCCACAGGGTAGATTGCCCACCGGATGCCTTCTTTTAATGGGACGAAAAACTAATTATCACCAAAAGATTTCTAAGTACCCACAGCAAACCTACCACGCCGTTAACCGCACATCCTCCGGGTGTCCAGGGTAAAAGCTTTATAAACCCAGAGACGGGAGGAATCAACCATGAACTGGTAGTCCAGCACCTTGTTTTTGTTCAATCATGGGTCTGGTGGCTATAACCTTGTTTTTGTTAACTACAGCCGTATTTTCCATATATGTTTTTGCTCCAGGGATAAGCCGGTCCGGTACAAATAAAGGCGGGTCTAAAGACCTGCCTTTATTATTTCCGTAGCCCATTATTTCCTCTAACCAGACGTGGCGCAGGTGAAGTAACCTCTGGTCAGGGTGATTATCGTAGCCCCGTTATTCCTCTGACCCGCTTGTTTTTTCCTCTGAGCCGCTGGTTTTATCTTTGCCGGGCAGCAAATCCCGCAGTTCCATGGGCAGCGGGAAAAGCACGGTTGTATTGGACGAGTTTGAGACTTCCGACAGGGAGCGGAGCATCCTCAAGGTCAGGCCGCCCTTTGTTCCGGTGAGGATTTCGGAGGCCTGGGCCAGTTGTTCGGCGGCCTGCCGTTCCCCCTCGGCCTGGATGATGGCCGCCCGCCTGTTCCTTTCCGCTTCCGCCTGCCGGGCAATGGCCCTGGTCATTTCCGAAGGCAAAACCACATCTTTGATCTCCACGGCAACAATCTTGATGCCCCAGGGGTCGGTGGCTTCATCAACGATTCTTTGAATCTTGACATTCAACTTTTCCCGCTGGGAAAGGATTTCGTCCAACTCGGCCATCCCCGCAACACTGCGGAGCGTGGTCTGGGCCAGCTGGTTGGTCGCCTCGTGAAAGTTTTCCACATTGACAACGGCTTTCTCCGCTTCGACCACCCTGTAGAAGAGAACCGCATTAATCTTGCAGGTAACGTTGTCCCTGGTGATAACTTCCTGGGGAGGTATGTCAAAGACGATAACCCGCAGGGATACGCGGATAATCCGGTCGATCACCGGGATAATGAAGATCAGGCCGGGTCCCCTGGCATTCATAAGCCTGCCCAGCCTGAAAAGCACCGCCCTCTCGTACTCCGGTATGATTTTGATTGCTGAAGCCAGAATGATCACCAGCAGGATGACAACAATAAACGTTGTAAAAAAGTCGTAAAGCTGCATTTTAACCCTCCTTACTCTTTTGTTTTCTCCCGTTCGTTCTTTTCCGGGTACCCCACAAGAAGGGTTATCCCCTGCCGTTCATATACCCGGACCTTTTCCCCCTCCTCAATAGTATGTCCATCCTTGGACACAGCCTGCCAGATTTCTCCCTTTAGTTTTACCAGTCCCTCGGGGTCCAGCTTCTGCATAACCACAGCATCGGTCCCGGAAAACTCGGCCTTCCCGTGGACGGGCTTATACCTGCGGAGCCTGGCCAGGCCCACAACCACCACGGCTACGAAGAGGGCGCCGGCAATCCCCACTCCGATGGCCACGGCTTTGAAGGCGGAAAACCAGGCCGGGGGCATCAGCGGCTCCGTTGGGAAGAAGAGGATTCCCAGAATTATGCTAATGAGCCCGCCCACCCCCAGGACGCCATAAGCCGGAGTAAATAATTCAGCAACCAAAA
>LFSA01000007.1 GCA_001512635.1 Pelotomaculum sp. DTU098
CTCCATGACCTCATTATAGCTTAAAATTTTTGTTTTTGTGTCAAACCTATGGGTCCATTATAAACAGTTTCGCCTGCGGAAAGAAGAAATATCTCTATTGCAAAAGACAATTACAGTTTTCTCTTCTTCGGCTCCGGCAGTTCGTCATCCATTGCTTCCAGCATCTCTGCCAAAAACTCTCTGTTGCCCACATCGTCCTAAAAGCAGCATTTCCTTTGCCAATAATTAAAGCACCATTCGCGCACATTAATTAAAATATCTGGAAGGCCATTTCTTTAAATATAAAACCATCCTGTCTCCTCAGCCCCCACAAAATAACATTATCTGGCCTGTCAACCCAACTTTACTCAGTTTTAGCTCTTTTTGTGCCAAAAATATACCCTCGATATGTTCCAGCAAATACACATCGAGGGTTAAGTAGAATAGATAGATTTGCTTTTATTATTTATTAAACTCATCAGCGATTTATAGCCATATCCCCGCCGCTGTCAATGCCCTAAGACTCACTGTTAGTACATGTTGAACAATTTTTACTAAAATTTGACCACCTTTGATTTAACTATCTTTGGTTCATCATCAGAAAATGAATAGAAGGTAGCAGTTGCATCCTCAAAGTAGAGAACCTCTGTATTGTCGTCCTCCGCTGAATACATAGCTTTAAGCTCTGGATAATTATCAAGCATATGTTTTTTTGCCTCTACTCTGTCATCTCTGATGAGCTTACCTGATACCCTAAGCCACTTTCCATCAGAAAAAGCACAGATTTCTGCTTTTGGATTTGCCTGGAGCTGCTTAGATACATCTTTCACCTTGCCTGTCTGGATATAAAGTTTACCTTCAAAAATATCCACTGTACCAAATGGCCTAACCCTTGGCTGGTCTCCTTCCACTGTAGCTAAATAATACACTCCACATTTCTTTAAAAAGTCATAAACTTCTTGCATTTCCTTTTCCTCCTTTTGATAAAAAATCATCTTGCTATTGTTCAACTTTTCCGTCTACGCAGGCCTGCCCCGGTGAAAGCTGCCCCGAAAGGCTGTCGATGACATCTGTTCTGTTGTCACAGCAAAGTTCAGTTATTCTATGGATCAGTTATTAGATGCCTAGCGTAGCTTTCCAATCAGCTTCCTTAAAGCCTACCAGAACAAAGCCGTCACCGATGAGAATCGGCCGCTTCACAATCATACCATCTGATGCCAGCAGGCCATACTGTTCATCCTCGCTCATGGTCGGGAGCTTGTCCTTAAGCTTAAGTTCCTTATACAGCTGTCCGCTGGTATTGAAGAATTTCTTCAGTGGTAGACCACTCTTTTTATGCCAGTCTTTTAATTCTTCTATTTTAGGATTATTTTCTTTGATATTCCTTTCTTCAAAGCCTATGCCGTTGGCCTCCAGCCACTTCTTTGCCTTCTGGCAAGTGGTTCATTTTGGATAACATACTAATATCATAATATACCTCCATTCTCTCTTCCACCAGCTTTCTTCTGTGCAAATTGAGCTGTCCTGGGCATCAATTTCTAAATAGGTCCGTTTTTTGTCAAAAACCTGGCCTATCACCCTTATTTCGAGTATTTTTTAATAATCTGATCTTTATCTAGACAATTTCTATGTTATTTATCCGTATCCCTGTTAAAGGTTTTGATGTATAACTTTTTTAGGCTTACTATCACTTGCGACAAGGCCAAGCCATCTGCATAGCTGTCATAAAGAGATGCAGAATTTGAGAAAGTATTTTCCGCAGCCAGAACGGAAAGGCGTTTTTCAACTTCCCCGTTTTGGAATTCACATTACCTATTCAGTTTAATGGGACGTTGTACCGCGGGTCATCCACGGCGCCTTGAACTGTATATTCCGAAACATCATTGGCATTTTAATATGTGCAGTCATAAAGAGAACGATAGCACCGACACCGCAGTGTACGTCCCACCTCTGATAATAAGTTGTTGTTACTTTCTGACATTATCTCAAATTCAAAATATAATATTTTCTTTGAAAAAAATTATTTTAAATTTTAACTTACATATTTATTGTTTTTTGATATAATAAGCTTTTGGATAAGCCTTAANNCCTGTGTAGAAGGAAATTAGTGATTCCAAACTTTAAGCAGGAGGACAAATATGCCAAAACGAACCGACATCAACAAAATTCTAATAATTGGTTCAGGCCCCATTGTGATTGGACAGGCCTGCGAATTCGACTATTCCGGAACCCAGGCCTGTAAAGCCCTGCGAAAACTAGGTTACCAGATTGTTTTAGTTAACTCCAATCCTGCTACTATTATGACGGATCCGGAAATAGCGGACGTAACCTATATTGAACCACTTAATTTAAAGACTCTTACCAATATTATAGCAAAAGAACGGCCCGACGCCCTGCTGCCGAATTTAGGCGGGCAGTCGGGTCTAAATTTGAGTTCGGAACTGTACAAGGCCGGTGTTTTAGAAAAATACGGGGTTCAAGTGATCGGCGTGCAAATAGATGCAATTGAACGCGGCGAGGACAGGATCGCCTTTAAAGAAACCATGAAGCGGCTGGGAATTGATTTACCCCGCAGCGAACCGGCCTACAGTGTCGAGGAAGCGGAAAAAATTGCCCAGAAACTCGGCTATCCGGTGGTTATCCGCCCCGCTTACACCATGGGGGGCACCGGCGGCGGGCTTGTTTACAATGTTGAAGAGTTGAGGGCTGTGGCCAACCGCGGAATTGCCGCCAGCATGGTGGGCCAGATTCTGGTGGAAGAATCGGTTCTGGGCTGGGAAGAACTGGAGCTGGAAGTGGTAAGGGACGCCAAAAACCAGATGATCACCGTTTGTTTTATTGAAAACGTCGACGCCATGGGCGTGCATACCGGCGATTCCTTCTGCACGGCCCCCATGCTGACCATAAGCCCTGAACTTCAGCAGCGGCTGCAAAAGTATGCCTATGCCGTTGTGGAGGCCATTGGCGTAGTGGGGGGTACAAATATCCAGTTTGCCCACGACCCTAAAACGGACCGGGTGGTTATTATTGAAATCAACCCCCGCACTTCCCGCTCCTCCGCTCTGGCTTCGAAAGCTACCGGCTTCCCCATAGCTTTAATTTCCTCAATGCTGGCAGCCGGTATGACCCTGGACGAAATTCCCTACTGGCGGGAGGGCACCCTTGATAAATATACACCCTCGGGGGATTACGTGGTGGTTAAGTTACCCCGCTGGGCCTTCGAGAAGTTTCACGGTGCCCAGGACATCCTGGGTACCCAGATGCGGGCCGTGGGTGAAGTAATGAGCATCGGTAAAACCTACAAGGAAGCCTTTCAAAAAGCCATCAGGTCCCTGGAAATTAACCGCTACGGCCTGGGGTTCGCCAAGGATTTCAACCAGCGCTCCCTGGATGAGCTGCTGGCGATGCTGGCAGTACCGTCCAGTGAACGGCAGTTCATCATGTACGAGGCCCTGCGTAAAGGGGCGGATATCCAGGAACTGAACCGCTTGACCCATATCAAGCCATGGTTTATTCAACAAATGAAGGAACTGGTCCTCCTGGAAGAAGAGATCCTCAAATACAAAGGAAGACAGTTGCCGGACGAACTGTTGATCCGGGCTAAAAAGGACGGTTTTGCCGACCGCTATTTAGCAATGCTTCTGGACCTGCCGGAAACAGAAATTCGCCGGCGCAGAACTGCCCTGGGAGTTGTAGAAGGATGGGATGCCATACCGGTCAGCGGTGTGGAAAACGCAGCCTATTACTATTCCACCTACAACGCTCCAGACCGGACCACAACCAGCAACCGGCAAAAAGTGATGGTCCTGGGCGGGGGGCCGAACCGGATCGGCCAGGGAATCGAATTTGACTACTGCTGCGTCCATGCGGCCTTTGCCCTGCGTGACCTGGGCTATGAAACGGTGATTGTCAACTGCAACCCTGAAACGGTTTCCACCGACTATGACACATCGGATAAGCTCTACTTTGAGCCATTGACGGTGGAGGACGTTCTGAGCATTTACGAAAAGGAAAAGCCGCTGGGTGTAATCGTGCAGTTCGGCGGCCAGACCCCTTTGAACATTGCCGGGGAACTGGCTAAGGCCGGGGTGAGGATTCTCGGCACGTCCCCGGATACAATCGACCTGGCCGAAGACCGGGACAGGTTCCGCCACATCATGGAAAAACTCGGGATTCCCATGCCTGAATCCGGAATGGCCGTCAATATCGAAGAGGCCCTGGAAATAGCCAACCGGATTGGTTATCCTTTAATGGTCCGTCCTTCCTATGTCCTGGGCGGCCGCGGCATGGAGGTTGTTTACGATGAAGAAATGCTCCGCCAGTACCTGGCTGCCGCAGTGGGGGTAACACCGGAAAGACCGATTCTGATTGACAGGTTTTTAAAGAACGCCATAGAAGCGGAAGCGGACGCCATAGCCGATGGCACTGACGCTTTTGTACCGGCGGTCATGGAGCATATTGAACTGGCAGGCATCCACAGCGGAGACTCAGCCTGTGTGATCCCGCCCATCAGCATCCCGAAAAAGCATGTTGATACCATTGTTGAATATACGAAGAAAATTGCCAGGGAACTGAACGTGGTTGGCTTGATGAACATGCAGTACGCCATTGCCGACGACAAAGTTTACGTTTTGGAGGCCAACCCCAGAGCTTCCCGGACCGTTCCCCTGGTGTCCAAGGTCTGTAATGTTTCCATGGCCCGGATTGCCACAGAAATCATGATGTCCGAGGCCACGGGCAAGAAATCCTCCCTGGACACCCTGATCTCCAGGGAGATTCCCCACTTCGGGGTGAAAGAAGCGGTATTCCCCTTTAATATGTTCCAGGAAGTAGACCCAATCCTGGGGCCGGAAATGCGTTCCACCGGCGAAGTACTGGGCATTGCCGATTCCTTCGGCCTGGCCTATTATAAAGCCCAGGAAGCCACCCGGACTCCCCTGCCCACTTCCGGAACCGTCCTGATCAGCGTGCCGGACCAGGACAAACCCTATGTGCTGGAAACTGCCAGGGAATTCATCAAACTAGGCTTTAAGATACTGGCGACGGATGGCACCCACAAATTCCTAAAAGAAAACGGGGTCCCCTCCAGAAGGATCAAAAAACTGGCCCAGGGCCGTCCCAATATCGTCGACGGCATTACCAACGGGGAGATCAACCTGGTTATCAACACACCGTCCGGAAAGAGCAGCAAGCATGACGACTCTTATATCCGCAAAACCGCAATTAAGTATAACGTTCCATACATTACCACCACGGCAGCAGCCCTGGCCAGCGCCAGAGGCATCGCGGCCTACAAAGAAAACAACTATACGCTGGGAAGCATCAAATCCCTCCAGGAATACCATGCAGATATTATGAATAAGAATTAAATGACGACCTGAAGCTAAGAGATGTAATTCATAAGAATTACATCTCTTTTTTTTAGCTAAAACTTATAATTAACAATTTACCCTGGGGCGCACAAGCTTTATATATTTTTGCAGCCGTATTAACGGTCTTGTTTTAAAAAGGCTACCCATTCATCCGCGAACAGGTAGAACTAAAAGGAAGGGTTAATTAGGAAGAAGGAGGTATATACACGAAAGACCCGGCTTCCTCCGCTAAGAAGCCGGGTCTTTCAAAGGCGTAAACCATTGCATAAACAAAATATCAGCCCTGCCCTTTCTACGGAAGGCGGTACTTGATTAACCAGGCAGGTCTCCTGACTTGTGGCTCACAGCGTACCTCCCGCCTTCCCAGGTTACAAAACCCAGTGGCATTTTGGGAGACGCTCCCCACTTACAGTGGCCGGACCGTCCGGGATTTACACCCGGTTCCCTTTTCACCCCCGCCCTAAAACCGGGGGACCTGGTCAATTGTTATTAAGTTAATAATATAGTAACACTTTTGGAAGAATATGTCCATCATTATCTTTTGCATCATGTTCTTTTACATGATCTTTTACATGTGCCTGCCTGATTGCACAACCAGATCAGCACTTTGAGAAGCCGCAGCTTCTGCAGATCAAACACCCTTCGGCTCGTTCGAGTCTTTCGCCGCACTGGCACAGCATGGTACTGTCAGCCAGCACCTCTTCCTGCGGGGTTTTTCCGTTGTACTTTTTGTCCAGCTCCTCTTTAATCTTAGCCACCTTGTAAGCTATCGCCGAAGCACAGGACCTGCCGGGCGAAAGGTTCTTGCCCTTACCCCTGGCCAGCATGTAAGACGGGCAGGAGTGGGTGCCCTGCAACTGCTCGACGATTTCTTCAACGGGTATTCCCCCGCGGATGGCCAGGCTGATCAGCCTCGAGGTGGCTTCGGTGTATACCAGGCATCCCCCGTCGGAGCCGGTGGTGATGAATGTTTCCAAAATCTCGCCGCTGCCGGGCTGGTAATTGACGGTGAGGTAAAGCTTGCCGCAGCCGGTATCCAGACGGTGGGTCATACCGTGGGCACTTCTCGGCCTGGGCAGTATTTCCCCGCGCTTCAATACTTTTTTCCCGGTGGCGTCTTCCTTCTTGCCTATGGTTACCGTACCCTCTTTGCAGCCGTCCCGGAAGACCGTAATACCCTTTAAACCTAGCTCATAGGCCATCCTGTAGCATTTCTTAACATCTTCAACAGTGGCAGTCCCGGGCAGGTTGATTGTTTTGCTGACCGCATTATCCACGTACTTTTGAACCTCTGCCTGCATCAGGATGTGGTCTTCAGGGGATATTTCCTGAGCTCCTTTAAAAATCCGTGCTATTTCCGCGGGGATTCCTTTAACGCCCTGGCAGGAGCCCCGCCGGGCCACTTCTTCCAGAGCATCCTTAGCAACCCCGTGTTTACGGCAAGCCTCCAGGAACAACGGGCTGAAAACTTCAAAATCCCCGGCCACGTTGGTTGATTTTTTATAAGCCACCGCAAAAACAGGTTCTATGCCGTAGCCCTCGCAGCCGGCCATGGTGGTCACCGACCCGGTGGGGGCGATGGTCACGCAGGTGGCGTTTCTCCGCTTCACTTCAGGGTAATAGACGCTGTTTTCCCATTCCGGGAAACAGCCCTTTTCCTCTGCCAGTTCCCGGGAGGTTGCACTGGCAACATTTTGCATCATTTCCGTGATCCTGCCGGCATACTCTCTGCCCTCCGTAGAGTCATAGGGCAGTCCGGCCATTATTAAGGCGTCGGCAAGTCCTGTAAAGCCCAGGCCTATTTTGCGCGTGGCCCTGGTTGCCTCCGCTATCAAGGGCAGCGGGTATTCGGCGACATCGATGAGGTTGTCCAAAAAACGGACGGCGGTAGAAACCGCATCATTATACAGGTCCACGTTAAGCCGGCCGTCCGCCGAGACAACGCGGGCCAGGTTAATGCTTCCCAACAGACAGGATTCGCCCGGGCACAGCGGCTGTTCACCGCAATTATGAGCAAAGATACCATTGGCGCAAAAAGCGTTAACCCCGGGTACCTGCACGTCGTAAACATCTTCTATACCATCTTCTGTAACAGCTGATACGGTTGCTAAAAACCGCTCGCGATTGACACTTCGCTTGTATCCTTCAATTAACCGGTTTAACTTCTGTTTCTTTTCTAAATCCCCAAAATTAATACATTCAGCAAAAACCAGAATGTTATCATTGCTGATAACCAGTTCATGGTTCACCTTTACGCTATATCCTTTTAGTCCACCCTGTCCGTCCGGCAGGAGTTTTATCCCGGCGGGGTGCCGCCTGTTTTCATATATGGTGCTGGCAATACCGAACCTCAGTAGCATCCGCTGGACCCCCTGCAGGAGTTCCAGGTTGCTCTGTGACAGGCGAATACTTACTCCCTTTTTCTGGTCTCCGGCAACCGTACCGTCCGCATCGAAAAGACCCCTTAAAAAGCCGGCGTATCCCTCAGAAGAGGCCTTTTCTATTTGAGGGGTAATGGTTTTGTTACCCCGGCTCAAACCCATCCTTAAAGCCAGGTCCCTGAGGTAGCCCAGCTTTAAGTGGTACTCGTTCCGCCCCTCGATCTTAAACCAGCCGGTAAAGTCCCGGCGGTGGGGTAATTCCATAGCATAATCCAAAGCTGCCTTCATAACGGAGTGTGCACCATCAAAACCTGGACCATTCACTGCTGGTTCCCTGTACCAAACACTGAGAACAGCTGAATCATCCTTTAAAACCCCGTCTCCAACCAGGAGGCCCAGCAGGTACCCCTCGCCTTCTGTTAAAGAGCCGGGCCACTTTTTAAGAAGCCGGTGATTGTGCAAAACAATCTTATCACCAGGCACCAGGTTTGAAACCGATACCCATTCACTCTCTAAAGCAAAGCGGGTTTTATTAGCCACGCGAAGGACCTTGTGATCAGCTGTGAGCCTCAGGCTATACCCCTCCTGGGTCTTTAACCTCACGACTTTCTTTGTGGCAGTTTTAAAGAACCCGTTTGCTCCGGTTCTATAAGCCTTGCCGTTGACAATGGCACTAAATTGCCTGCCCACAAGTTCCTTGACCATACGGGGTCCCTCATCTGTTAAGACCCAGGTTTCTCCTGTAACGCAGGGGTTGGTTGCGTTGATGACCTTTTTCGGCACCGGGTTGTGCTTCTGCAGGCGGTCGATAAAAATAATACCAGGGTCACCGCAGGCGTGGGCTGCTTTAACTATTAACTCCCATAGCTCCGGGGCGGGAATCGTCTCGTGCACCTGGCCGTTGAAGGAAAGGGCCCATTCCGCTCCCTGTTCCAGGGCATCTATAAAGGAGTCTGTAATCCCAACCGAGAGGTTGAAGTTGGTAAGATCGCCGTTCAGTTTGGCGTTGATAAAATCGACGATTTCCGGGTGGTCGACGTTCAGGATGCCTATGGACGCCCCCCGGCGCACGCCGCCCTGCATGACCATGTTGGACGAGGCGTTGTATAATTTGATCAGTTCAACCACGCCGGAAGCCTTGCCCTTGGTAGAGCGCACAAGGGAACCCCGGGGCCTGATGGTACTGAAGTTGTAACCCACGCCCCCGCCGGACTTGAAAACAAGGGCGGTATGCATCAATGTTTCGTACATGGAATACAGCGAGTCTTCCACCGCCAGGACAAAGCAAGCGGAAGGCTGCCAGGGCCGGTCAGGTTTGCCCATATTGGCCCAAATGGGAGTTGAAGGAACAAAAATAAGCTCGCCTATTAAAGAGGCGAATTTTTCTTCCCAGTATTTTTGATTCGACCTCTCAGCGCCCGCCGCTGCCCGGGCCAACCGGTATACGGCCTGTTCAAAGGTTTCAATTATATTACCTTCTTCGTCCCTCATGGCGTAACGGGCGTTAAAAACTTTTTGACCTGCATCGGTGAGTTGAGTCACAGCCATCCACCTTTAAAACAAAGATTTCCTTCCCGGCTCAGTATAAACAGGCAGTGTGTCTTAACCGTCATCCACCTTAAAACCATAGATTTCCTACCCTGCTGAACTCTGGGGGCTATCCGGCCTGTATATGCAAACATTTATTACCAGCCGGGGCAGGTGCTAATTGATAACATTTCTACAGTCAACCTGGTTATCCTTCAAATATTTTTGACCGGCCCGGGTTGAAGGGAAGGGTATTGCCTCCATTTATGGCTGGATTTACTTCGCTTCTTTCTGTTTTTACAATTTTACTTTTTATATAATTTTTATTTATCGTATACCGGGTTTCAGTTTTTCTTCGAGTAACCCGTCCACCAATACATATTCCCTGCTGCAAGCCTGACATACCAGTCCACTTTTAAGCGGCAAGCCGCATTCACAGACCCAACCAATTTGTCTGGCCGGCACCCCTGCCATCAGAGCATAGTCCGGCACATCCCTGGTTACAACAGCACCGGATGCTACCATAGCCCACCTGCCGATAGTATGGCCACAAATAATAGTAGCATTGGCACCGATTGAGGCGCCGTATTTTACCAGTGTCTTCTGGTACCCGGCGCTGCCTTTGGGGTACTTGCTTCGCGGGGTCAAGTCGTTGGTAAAAACACACGAGGGTCCGCAGAACACGTAATCCTCCAGTTCTACGCCCTCATATACAGAAACATTGTTCTGGATTTTTACACCGTTTCCGATTTTAACATTACTCGACACATAGACGTTCTGACCCAGAGAACAGTTTTCACCGATGCTAGCCCCCCTTTGAATATGGCAAAAGTGCCAGATCTTCGTGCCTCTTCCTATGGAAACATTTTCATCTATATAACTGCTTTCATGGACAAAATAATCCCCTGCCATCCTGACTGCCCCACTCCTATCCCATTAATTCTTGCTTACTAAACCCTGATATTCTTAATACAAGGCCAGGCTCAAAACCCCTGCGCCCCTTTCCGCAAGTTTCATGAAAAGGGTTGAGAATTTTACTTGCCCTCTTCACACAGTATTCCGGAAAACGATCTTCTGATAAAATATTCTTTATAAAGAGATTTTTCCTCTTGTTGCCATGACTTCCGGCCTCAATTTATTAAGGATTTTACGCCTTTTCTGGACAAAAACCGCCCCGTTCAGTGTTGACCTCTATATTCTCTTTCACCACATCCAGGCACTGGTGTTTATAGCAACTTGTTAAGACCTTTGTGTGAAACAAAAAAGGGCTGCCGGGTAACAATGAAGAAATAGTATGTATAACAATGTCTATACTAGGTTTTCTGGCTGAAGGGAGTTGTCAAAAAATGGAGGCTGGTCGCCAGGTTACCTACTTTGCTCCTGCTCAACGTGAACCCATTGAAAGCGTTCAAAAAAAGTCGAAGGTAATAGAAAACCTTATTGCTGTTCAAAGCTTCTTCGACTCAATACCAAACATCGTTATGGTCCTCAACCAGCAGCGACAACTGGTTTTTTGTAACAGACCTCTTTTAGACTTGCTTGGTATCGGCCAAATTGAACCGGTGCTGGGTTCCCGCCCCGGAGAGTTACTGGGCTGTATCCATGCCACTGAAATGTATGGCGGCTGCGGAACTTCCGAGTCTTGCCGTTCATGCGGCGCCGTCCTTGCCATCCTGGAAAGCCAGGCCGGGTTGAAGGCTTACCATGAATGCCGCCTGACAACATCCACCAATGGATCAACAAGGTCCTATGATTTTGGGATAACAGCCAGCCCGTTGCAGGTTGAAAATGAACAATACACCATCGTTTTTCTCAACGATATCAGCGATTATAAGCGGCGAATCGCCCTGGAACGAATCTTCTTCCACGACATCCTGAATACAGCCTCCTCCATCAAGGCTCTTGCCGAGTTATTAGAAGATACAAACGGTCCGGATAAGAGCGATTTATTATCAACCATGCAATCAGCCGCCAGGCAACTGGTTAAAGAGATTCAGGAACAGCGTGACTTGCTCCAGGCTGAAAACAATGACCTTAAAGTAAAGCTCGCCCCGGTGTATTCTGTGGAAATTTTGGCTGAAGCAGCTGCTCGCTTTACAAATAATGAAATCTTTAGAGGCATTAAGATTCAGCTGGAGCCTTCTTCGGAAAATGTTAAATTTATCAGCAGCCCTCATTTACTGGGCCGGGTTCTGGGCAATATGCTGAAAAACGCGCTGGAAGCTTCCGGCACCGGAGAAACAGTAAGGCTGGGTTGTTTTACCCGGGATGGCCAGGTGGTTTTTTGGGTTAACAATCCCGCAGTCATGCCCCGTGAAGTTCAACTGCAGCTTTTTCAAAGGTCTTTTTCCACCAAAGGTAAAAACCGGGGACTTGGAACGTACAGCATGAAATTGCTGTCTGAGCGCTATTTACAGGGATCGATATCTTTTAAAGTATCAGAAAAAGAAGGCACCACGTTTTTTGCCCAGTATCCTCTTAATCTTCAGGATCTTCAGGCAAAACACTGACGCCCACCTCAGTATCTCAGGAAATTGAGCCGGTTTGAATATTTACGAAAGCCCTCTGCATTTGGCTATACCGCCCTGGTGAAAGTGTAAGACCTGTTCACTTTAAAATACTTATCCGGTGAATAAAAATAAACATTTTCACTTGAACAATTTAAACCTGCTGAGATTAACAAACAAGATGTGGGAAATAATGCCTAAGAAGGGGATTTATGTGATGACATTGTTATGAGGCTAGAACTGGAAATTGCTTTTTTATTTTTAATTGGCCCGGCCAGGGAGATAGGCCAGTATCATCCTTAGCGTTCCCCAAAAATCCCGGAGGATTAGATCATATGAATACATACACTACCACCAATTATGTCCATTATTACGAAATAAACAGCCAGCGGCAGGCATCCCCGGTGACAGTGCTCAACTACTTCGAGGAAACCGCGGTCAGGCAATCCGAGGCGTGCGGGTACGGAATCGGGCGGTTGATGGACAAGGGGTTAATCTGGATTTTGACCAACTGGTCGGTGCGCATGAACCGCTACCCCGTCTGGATGGAAAATGTGCTGGTTGAGACCAGGGTTTTAAAATTTGAGAGATTTTATGCCTTCAGGGAATTCACGATTAGTAACGAAAACAACAGCACCTTAGGCTCGGCCGTTTCCAGGTGGATTTTGTACGACATCCATCGCAACCGGCCGGTTCGGGTTCCTTCAGAAATCGCAGAGGCTTTTAAGGTGAACTGCGGCAAGGATAATCAGGGCAACAGTATCATCTTACCAGAGGTTGAAGTCGCTGAGACATACGAACCTGGCCTGGAATTCAGAGTGCGTTTAAGCGATATTGACACATATAATCATGTAAACAACACCAGGTATGTGGAATGGATGCTGGAGGCCGTGCCTTTCGAGATCCACCAGGAATTTTATCCCGCTTCACTGGAGATCTCCTACAGAAAAGAAACTGTTTATGGCGCCTATGTGCTTTCCGAGGCCCGGCAGGAACCGGAAGTGTCCGGAACCATAAAAATTTACCACAGGATCCGGGATAAGGCTGCTGGAGCAGAACTGGCCCGGGCGGTTACTGTGTGGAAAAAAGTCCAGCACCCGCCAGGCGTACAGCCGCTACAGCAGAATTAATTGAAAAAACTTCTAAGGGGCATTCTATGTTAAAGTTAACAGGTTGGAGGCTTGCCGAATGAGAGAAAAAACAAAACTGGTTGATATTCTGAAAATAGCGCTGCAACTGGAGGAAAGAGGCTTTAATTTTTACACGAATCTCGCCGGCCTGGCCAGGGATGAGCGGGTAAAGCAACTGGCTTTTAAGTTGGCCGGTGATGAAAGGGAACACCAGCAGGTTTTCAGTAAAATAATTAACGAATACCAGGGAGATGAGACACTGGAACAGGAGGAATTAGCCTATCTGAAGGCCATTGGAAGGGACAACATCTTCCCTGATTCATCCGGACTTAAGGAACTGTCGGAGAAGATCGATTCTTATCGGGATGTATTGAATATCGGGATTCAGGCGGAGAAAGACTCTATCTTGCTCTATAACGAACTGACGCTGTTAATACGTTCGCAGGAAATTAAAAGGATCATTTATAAGCTGCTTGAAGAAGAAAAGATGCACCTGGTAGAATTGAGAAATTACCTGGAAGAATAAGGGTTGCTGTTTTCAGATTGCTGAATTTAAGGATATTTTAAGTTTTAGCTGCTAAGTTAGTCTTGCGCGCGTAACCTTAATGATAAAATTTATTTGCCCACGGGGGCCAAAGCTTAAGGATTTATATTACAGCCTGTGACGGCGGAAAAGGAGACATATGATCTTGGAACTTAAAGAAAAAAATCCGGCGGAGAAAACTAAACCACCTGTCAGTTCTATTGTGCTTTATGTTGCTTTTTCTGTTGCAGCTATCCTTGCGTTGGCGTCCTTAATCAACACCATTATTGTATATAGTAACAACGTTGACCAGTATGTGAAGATGGGCTATCCTGCTGCTGAAGTTACCAAGTATTTAGTCCAGACGCAATTACTGCCGGGAATATTTGAGTCAATCGCTATAACCGGAGGCATCGCCATAATTCTATTGGGCGCCGGCATAATTAATCACAAAATTTCAAAATGCTTAATGTTGTTGAATAAAAACGAGGTTTCTAATGAGGCTACTAAAGAGCTTGTTCAAGAAGAGAACATGCCTGCCGCAAGTACGGATTCCACAACACCGGAGGAATCAACAGAAGGAAATAATGAAGATGACCAGGATAAAAAAGACGACGAAGATAACCTTGCACAGTAAATAAATACCAGGTACTAATTTGATTGTCATTTAAGTACAACTGTATCAAAAGTATTAAATCAAGCCCTGCAGGTTTACTGGCCCTGCAGGGCTTTTTACAAAATTATTTCATTTCCGGGAGATTAGCCGCCCGGCAGCTTTACATACTTTTTCTTGCTGCTTATTGAATTAAACAACCCTTTGTCTGCCGTCCAAAACTCACACTCTTCCCCGTTCTGCCCTGAGATAATTTCTGAAACAGCCAGGCAAGCGGCATCGAGTGACAATACAGCCCTTATCCAACAGGGTTAACTACAGCAACACCAATTGAGATCAGTGTTATAGTCACATTACTTCATCAAACAAAGAAATCTGTTTGACATCCGAAGCCCTGTATACGGCTTTTTCCAGCTTTTCATCATCGTGGACAGCGTTATAGTCCCGGATGATTTCCTCAAATTTTAAGTATTCGTTGCTGCCGATAACGCTGGTCCTTACCTTGAGCATGTAGATCAGGTTGAAGCAGTTCATAATGGAGTTCTGCTTGAGGTCCGACAGGCAGATAAGCTGGGTGCGGTGTTTCCTGGCAATCTCAAACAGCGGGTTCAAAAGGTGCTCTGAAGATATGGGCCCGAAGGGGTTGTCCATCACCAGCACCCGGGTATCGGTACCGGCATCGCCCCCCGCCGCCTCCATGGCCCGGGCCCTGGCATAGGTCATAAGGGCGGACAGCACAGAAAAGAAGACAACGAACTTTTCGCCGCCGGAATTCTCGCGCACTGCATCCTCCCAGCGCTTCAAGCGGCTGTTCTGCATATTCAAGTCGATCTTGAACACACTGACCGGAATATAGGGATTGCCCAGAAACACATTGAGCAATTCGCGGCTGGACATCAGCCTGGCAGCAGTTTTTCCGGCCGCATCCTCCCCTCTTTCCTGCCTGATCATCTCTCTTACCTTTAAGATGCATTCCTCAATGTATTCTTTCATCCTCTGCCTGGCTGCTTCCTGGCTGTCCAGCTGCAGCTCGATTTTCAACATCTGCACCGGCCTGTTCCTACCCTGGAGTCTGATCCTGGAATTGTCGGAAATCCACTGGATTTCTTCGTAAAACCGCAGGCCATGCAGGAAACTCTGCTGCACCAGGTCCTCTTTGTTCCGCTCCAGGTTGGCCAACTGGTTTTCGTACAGCCTGATCAGTTCGGCCAGTTTCTCACATTGCTGGCCCATGCGCTCATAAAGGAAATAAAAGCTTTCGAATTCCAATACAGCCTTATCCCAGAGGGGGTCGAGCCCTCTAAAGATATTATCGATATTATGATTTTTGTCCCTGTAGTCGATCCTGAGCCCGGCGTAGCTGTTCCTGAGCCTGTCCGCAGCCTCTTTGTTTTTACTTTTGGTTCTTTCAAAGTCCCGGGCCAGGCCGGCAGCCTGGGCAGCGGCATCCCTTTCGGGAACAAAATCTTTTTCCGGCTCAATTGCCCCAGGGTCGATCAGCCGCTCTATTTCCTCCCGTGTTCTTTCATAGCCGCGGATTTGTTCGCTTATCCTTTTGTTTGCCTCTTCCAGCTCTCTACTACGCCGGTGCGCCCTCCTGCGCCGCTCCCCAAAATCTCCCCTGATCTCCTTTGGAGGAAGGGGATGCTCCACGCCTATCCTTTTTATCTCCTGGAGGGCGTTTTTCAGGGCTTCTTTGGCGGCTGCCTCATTTGCGATCGCAGCCATTTCCTCCTGCCGCCGTTTCTCCAGTGAGTCCTCCAGAGAAGCAATTTCTCCAGCAATTCTTTCTCCGGCCTGTTCATCGTAAACCAGGCCGGTATAGTCTTCGTCCTTCAGACCGAGTTTTGCAAGCTCCCGCTGCTTTTGGGAACAATCCTGTTCCAAATCCTTTTTCCTTTTTTCCAGCAGCTTGATATCCCCGCTAAACTGTTCTTTTAGAGCCCGCAGCCTTTCTTCCAGCTCCTCCACGCTTCCCTCGACAGTTTCCGCTGCCGGCGCGTCCTTGTAGGAAGTGTAAAGTGTTTGGACATCCTGCCGCTCTTTTTCCTTCTGCCAGACCTGCTTTTCGATAGCGCTGATTTCTTGCCGCAATTTTTCCTGGCTACCTGCCAGCTGCTTCTGCTGTGCCGCCAAATCCTCAATATCCTTCCTAACTGCGGACAGCTTGCTGCGGCAGTCCTGGTAATCCTTTTCCTTTTCGATAAAGCCGGCAAAAAGCTCCACCGCTTCCCCGGCTCTTTGCAGTTTTACCTGTAACTCCTTGAGCCGCTGTTCCAGTTCTCCGGCTCTTTCTTCCAGCTTTCTTTTTTCCTCTTCCAGGGAGGAGAGCTTGTCTTCGACGTCCTGCAGCTGTTTCTCACACTCGTTTTTCCTTTTCTCCAGAGTGGAGCGGTAATCCGCAGCGAAATTGAACCTGGAGCAAACTGCCCGGTCGGAAAGAACCGCCCTGTGCTCCTCCGTCAAATGGCCATGCTGCTTAGAAGCAGCCTCCTTCTTTTGCTCGAGCTCCGCCACCAGACCGGCCAGACCCTCACTCTCAAACACCCTGTCCTCGTAGAGGCAGGCCAAAGCTATCCCCTCCAGGGTTCGGGCCATCCGGCCGTCACTGGGCACTGTTTTTGCCAGGTCCTCGTAAGCTATCAGGGGCGCTACCCTGCGCATGGTCATACTGCCCAGGGCGCCGGCCACCCGGTCCAGATCAGACCTGGCCATGATGAAAGCATAGGGCAGGACCGGATTGCCCCCCAGCATCGCCCGGCGGTTCTCCGGCGGTAGGCCGCGCAGGTATGCTTCACCCGTTTCATACGGGATGTCCAGGCTGGCCAGTAGGGAGGCCAGCTCTTCCGGTGTGTGCAGCCGCCCGTTTTTCAGCGAGGCAAGCGACTCCATGGCGTCGTTACGGACCCGGGCAGCCTCCTCCAGCCTGTCCTCGAGGTTTTTCACATGTTGCCCGAAGAGGGCGTTGAGGCGCTCCCGGTCAAATCTGAGAGCAGGAGCGTAGCCGTACTTGTTCAGAATTCCTATGATCTCCTGCTCCCTTTGCTCATATTCGCTGATATCCCGCTCAAGTCCGCTTAAAGCCGTCTTCCCGTCGGCCTGTTCGTCCAAGAGCACTTTTACCTCAGCGTCGATACCCTTCAGGCGCGACGCAGCGGTAGTCCTTTCCTCTTCCAGCCTCCGGATCTTCTCAGCCAGCTCAGCCCGGGCATTTTCCAGGGTCGCCCCGGTTTTCTCAATCTCTGCGGCATCGAGTTCCCCAAGAAGGTTTCTTCTCAGGTTGAGGCCGAGCTTCCGCTGAACTTCCCCGGCATACCTTTCAAAGCTGCTTTTCCGTTCCTCCAGCCTTCCCTTTTCCTGCTCAAGTTTGTTTCTTTTCCCTTCAATATTTCGCAATTCCTCCCCGACCTGTCCGGCGAGCCTTGCCTTCTCCTTCTTTTCCCCGTTTAGACGGGCAAGCACGGCGGCAAGAGAGGCCAGCTTTTCCTCAAGCTTTATCTTCAAAGAGTATTCCAGGCTGCGCACCCGGCCGTCACTGTCATACTGTTTCCTAGTTGCCGACAGTCTCTCCGCCAGGCCTGAAAGCTCCGACTTTATCCGGCTGATTTCCCCTGCCAGGCGGGCTGCCTGCATTATTTTCTCGCGCAACCTGGCCCCCTGCAGAGCCTCCTCAGTTTCCTTGCGGTTATTTTCAGCGGTTCCAAGCTTTCCCCGAGCATCTTCGTATTTCAAATGCTTCGACCAGTAATCATTTGAGCGCTCCTCCAGCTCTACCCGCTGTAGCTCGGCCTTGCAGCCCTCCATCTCCAGCTCGTTTTCCTCGAGTTTTCCTTTAAGCGCTCTTTTTTCAGCTGCCAAATAACCGTACAGCGCCGCGAGTTGCCCTGCCAGCTTTTTCTGCCCTTCGAGTCCCTGCACCAGCCCGGCTAAGGCCTCCACCTGTTCCCTGAAGGTCCCCAGGAAGCTGTCCAGGAGCTGCTTTTCGATGATAAACCGCTCGTTCTCCACGACCTCCTGCACCAGGTTTTCCAGCATCTCCTCCAGCCGACGCGCTTCGGACCTGTTTCTGAACATGGCCTTTTCCACGGTCTTGATGATCCAGTCATTCAACAGCTGGCTGGAGTTTCTGCACCTCTGAAAGATTTCTTCCAGTCCGCCCTCACTGTCGTTGATTTTGGCGATGACATTCCGCCACTCATCCTGGGCAATCCCGAATTCGGCCAGGTGCTTCCCGTAGCGGTCCCCGTCATCCTCCGGAAAATAGCCAAAGGCAAGGGGATCTTTTCTGGCTTTATCAGAAATCATCTCCCTGGCGTCCCGGAAGGGCAGCACCTCCAGAACCCCGCCCTTCCGGTTCACTAAAGGGATGTGGACAATATCGAAGGTGTTGGCGCCGGTATATTTAGCAGTGAAGGTAAAGTACCTGATCCGGCTCTTCTCATCCTCTGCTCCCGGCGCTTCCGCGGACACAATCCCGATCCCGGTCAGCAGGTAGCCGCCGGCTCCGTCGAGCTTCCACTCAATCATAATGTAGGCCGGCAGCTTTTTCTTGCGGAAAAAGCTCGCTATCCTGCGCCCCTGGATCGTCACGCCCGGAACCACCGGCTGCATAAAAAGCTGAACCAGAACACTCTTGCCGCCGCCGTTGGCCAGGTTCAAAAGAGCGTTCTCCCCGCCGTGGAAGTTAAAGGTCTCATCAAGTATGTGCCGCGAATCATTATTGTAA
>LFSA01000078.1 GCA_001512635.1 Pelotomaculum sp. DTU098
TCCTTTTCTGAGACGGTTATAGTTATCTCTCTTTATCAAACAGTGCCTTGACACTATCGGCAAAAGGTATACCATTGATTAACATTCAAAAAAATGTTATAATATATAAAACTTTTATATGAGCGCATCGTGTTGAATGAATAATTTCATTCAAGGAACCGGCTTCTGGGGTGGGAAGTCTTTCAAGAATCCTGCCCTTCTTTATTTAATAACGAAATAAGTATATTCCGGGGCGGGCAAAGTTTAAACATGGTGCCCGTTCTTTTATCTTGAACAAAAAATGAATAGAAAAAGCTGGGATTATTTATAAGCCATATCATGGAGGGATTAGTATTGCACGAGCAGCAGTTAGTTATCGCCACTGCGGTCTTTTTGCTAACCTATGCTGTTATCGTATCCGAAAAAATTCACCGGACGGTGGCAGCCTTTTCTGGGGCGGTGGTGGTACTACTTCTTGGGATCATTGACCTGGAAAAGGCGATCCGGGCCATCGACTTCAATACCATCGGTTTGCTGGTGGGAATGATGATTATTGTCGGCATCACCCGCCATACCGGCGTTTTTGAGTACCTGGCGATTAGAGCCGCAAAGGGCTCAAAGGGTGAACCGCTCCGGATCATCGCGGCACTCTCTTTAATTACGGCGGTATTGTCCGCCCTCCTGGATAATGTTACAACGGTTTTGTTGATTGTGCCTGTTACCTTTGCAATTGCCAGGCAACTGGAGGTTACCCCCATACCTTTTCTGATAGCTGAAATCTTAGCTTCCAATATTGGGGGGACGGCTACATTGATCGGTGACCCGCCCAACATTATGATCGGCAGCGCTACGGCGCTTGGCTTCATGGATTTTGTTTTCAATCTGACACCTATTGTAGTAGTCATCTACGTCTTAACCATTTTGATCATCCGCCTGATTTACAGAAAACAACTGGTGACGAAGCCCGAACTGCAGGCCAGGATTATGGATTTAAACGAAAAGGAGGCAATTAAGGACCCTGTCCTTTTGCGCAGATCGTTAATCGTGCTTTCCCTGACCATCTTCGGGTTTGTTCTGCATCAGTATGTTCACCTTGAATCCTCGGTCATTGCCCTGGCGGGCGCCAGCCTACTCCTCCTGATTACCCGGCAGGACCCGGAGCACCCCCTGCAATCCGTAGAATGGCCTGTTATTTTCTTTTTTATTGGTCTTTTTGTGGTGGTGGGCGCCCTGGAGGAGGTCGGAGTTGTTGAGGCTGTGGCCAGTTGGGCTCTGGATTTAACCGGCGGCAATATCTTTTCAACGGGAGTTCTGGTACTCTGGTTGTCGGCTATCGCCTCGTCCTTTGTTGACAACATTCCCTTTGTGGCCACGATGATCCCGTTAATTCAGGACATGGGACGCCTGGGCGGAATCACAAATCTGGATTTCCTCTGGTGGTCCCTTTCCCTGGGGGCCTGCCTGGGCGGCAATGGCACCATCATCGGGGCTTCGGCCAACCTTATTGTAATTGGTATGGCTGAAAAAAGAGGAGAGCTGATTAGCTTTATGGACTATTTCAAAATTGGTTTTCCGCTGATGCTGATGTCTATCCTGCTCTCAACAGCTTATCTGTTATTCTGGTATTTTTCTCATACTATGACGGCAATGGTCGTCACGCTGGCAACTGGAGTGATTCTGGCTTTAATTTCTAAACCGGTATTTGCAAGAATAATTGCTCCAGTGCGTAAAAACGCTTAATTGAAGCAGGTATTCTACTATTGGGCGCAGGGTTTCCAGGAGATGGCGCCGAATTAATTACCGAATTAATTAAATGCTTGATATTTTACAGCAAGGGATGAGAAGATGAAAAAAATAAAAATTACAGAATTGGCCGAAGTTATTCGCAGTAAGAATTCCGGCCCCTTAGAGTTGACCCTGGATCTTATTTTTAAAGACAGTAGAGCCTTTGAACTGGCCCGCCGTTCTGGAATTTTTACAAAGGAACTGTTTGCTGGACTTTACAACGTTAACCCGCAGGATGTTCTCGGGGTAGTTGAATATGAGCAGGCCAACGCTATCAAGGCAACCCTCGTCCGGCCGGTAGTTTCGGGAGATCCGGGCGACACTGATATTTACGGGGCACAGCAGCATGCCCCGCTACTGAACATCGAGGTACCAGTGGAAGACCCTGGCCTTTAAGCTGAATCCAGGTTGGGCAAATCTTATCTCCAGGAAAGCTATTGTTTTGCAGCTGCCTGGAGATAATTTGTTTCCAACCATACATAAATCTGGTAATATAAAAGTGTAATTATGTGGACGAGTTCTGTCCGTTTTTACCGGTCCGTGATTTGGCAAAAGGTTTCCCTTAAGACGGATGCATGGAAAACCTGGACAGAAGGTCTGAATTTAAGGAGGTTGATCAGTGAAAAAAGGAAAAATCGGGTTATTGTTATTGTGTTTCATTCTGTGTTTGAGTGTGGTTTACACTGCTGCTGCGGAGACCCCGCTGCAGGCTAAACAGCTGCTCTTGGACAAGCTTAAGAAATGGGATCCGAGGACTGCGGGTGAGCTCTACAATACTTCCTCGGGTACGGTTTCCTACACCATCAAGGAACTGGACGGCCTGCTTGTTTCCGATGAACCTCTGAAATCCCTGGCCGGAGCGCAACTAAAGGTAAAATACGGATTTCACGTCCCCGAGGAGAAACTGGCGGCTAAATACGAACTTACCTTGAAGCAAGGTCAATACAGGGGAGAGGTTTATCTTGACACGACCAGGTTAATTCTGACCCAGGACGTTTTATCGTTATTGAAATTATTTGATCCAGAATTTGACACGGGCGCAGCTGAACCCCTACCCCAATATCTTTATTTGAGCGACCCTGAAATTGCTCAAATCTGGGAAAACATAGCTATCAACAGCGAGCAGGAGATTCCGCCGGAGTTGAGGGAACTGCTGGCATTCTTACTTGAAGCTGTTCCCGGGCAGTACTTTACCACCTCGTTAATTAACCAGAAGGTTATCTTAAGCCTTGATCAAGAGGGCTTGGAAGATGTCCTGCTACAAATTCTTCAAAAGGTCAAAAACGAAGACGAGAGATTTGCAGAACTAATAGCCGGTCTTCTTACAGCTTATGCTCCAGGGGAAAACAAGGCGGACATAAAGAGAGATATTCTGGACAGCCTGGAAGAGAGTATTCAGGATAGCAGCTTTAATGAAAGCAAAGATGAAATACAGGAGCTGCTAAAGAACGTAACAATCAATCAATTGAGCTGGGAAATACCGCTTTTGCCCGGCGGGGAAAGCAAGTTCAACTTGGATCTGGCTTTTGACACGAGTGGAATGGAGGCCACTGGCGAAGCTGAGGCCTTGCGCGGCAGGATCAAAGTGGAAGCCCTGGTCTCCGGTCCCGCTGATAACAAAACTGGCACCTATTCCATCGTTTTTGACATCCGGGACGCTAAAAACCTTATCTTTGAAGGGCAAGTGGACGGGAAATACCGGCAAACGGACAAAGAGGCGAATTCATATTTCCGGGTCCGGGTCCTGGCCGGTGATTCCACCGGGGCAAATACGTATTTAAAGCTGCTGCTGGAGGGACAATCGGAGGTAAAGGCAGAGCAGAATCTACAAATCAATATACCCGTACTGACCGAAACCAATAGCGTTAACCTGGTGGATTACCTGAATAAACCGACAGGTATTAGCGTACTGGTTGACGGTATGCCTGTTCATTTCGACGTAGACCCCTTTATTAAGGATGACAGGACCATAGTTCCGCTGAGAAATCTTGCAGAAACCTTAGGGTTTGAGGTGACCTGGACGGAACCCGACCGGATTGACTTGAAACGGGAGGATATATCCATCACCATGTACATTGGCAATCCTGTTTATATCGCCAATGGTATTGAAAAAACACTGGATGTACCCCCGTTCATCAAAGACGGCAGGACCATGGTTCCCCTGAGATTTATTGCCGAAGAATTCGGCTGTCAGGTGGATTATGATGAAGCTACGAAAACAGTGTTTATTACCCGGTGATAACTGATTCGGGGCTTTCCTTCGGGCCAACCAAAATTAATAATATTGCGTGCTGAAAATGATGAGGCGCTGCCAGGGGCAGCGCTTTTAACATGTTTTACAGGTTGTGGTTCTTTTTTCCTTGCTGTCTTCAGAAAAATTATTAACTCTCATAATTGCAACAATAGATACTTCAAATAATCATCTTTATTAATCCTTTTTTACGTTAGTTTCAGCTTTGGTTCAAAATAGTGGGTGGCGTAAATGGCAGCCAGCGGGTTGTGTCCGGTCACCCGGTCTTTGACGGCCAGGACGGTGATGGGAGCATCTGAATAACTGATAAAGAGGGTATCGTGACCGACACAGAGGCCCAGCAGGACGTTTAGATCGGTTTTTAATTTATTCAGGATCATGGCCTGGGCGATTGGGTTGCACATAGGTTCATGCCTGCCCGGGCGGACTTTTTCCTGGTCCAGAAGGCCCAGTTCCTCCTTGGGCCTGGAGCCGGTTTTACATATCAGGGAAACTACCTCAAAACCGTTGTTTTCAAATATTTTAGTAACCTCCAGGGCTTCCCGCCGCAACCCGACGCAGAAGGGGAGCCCCAACCTTTTAAAGCCAGCCAGGCGGGAGAATTCCATGATCTCCCGAAGCCTGGGCCAGACCCGGTAGCCGGCAGACTCCACCCTGGCTGAAAGGCAAGCTATATTTCCGGATGATTTTGATTCCTTGTAGACAGCGGAAGCCCTATCATAAACCTCCGGACAAAGCCGCATGGGGCAGTTTGCAGGGACCTTGTCCAATTCCCCCGTATAGCAAGAAAAAATACCACACTTAGCGCAGTTGACCATAACCCCACTTCCTTTCTTAGTTGACGGTTTCGCGTCATAAACCTTTAATCCTCCAGAAGAAATAAATTCCCTGCAATTTTGCACATACTGAAAAAACCTTTGTTCTTTTCTGATTCTTTAATATAGCACTGTTTCCCGGGGATATTTCTGATAATGCTTTGAGCAATACCTGCCTCCGTCTAGAATCCCTTTTCCTTCTGGAATATTACTTTCCAGGCAGGAAATACTTCATTATAAGGTTATAAGGAATCCTACGATGGGGGGATGGAGTCGGTGCAGGAGGCAGTTAACAGGGAGCAACAGGAATGGATTAGCGGGATGATCGATGGCCTGGTGGAGAAGGCCCGGGGAGCTTTAGAAAAATTTATGTCCCTGGGGCAGGAGGATGTAGACAAGATCGTCAAGGCTATGGCCCTGGCCGGACTGGATAAGCACATGGAACTGGCCAGGCTGGCCGTGGAAGAAACCGGCCGGGGAGTATACGAAGATAAAATAACCAAAAATATCTTTGCCACGGAATATATTTATCACAGCATTAAAGCCCATAAAACGGTGGGCTTGATTCATGAGAACGAAGAGGAGGATTACCAGGAGATTGCCGAACCGGTGGGGGTCATCGCTGGAGTAACACCGGTCACTAACCCCACTTCCACGGTCCTGTTCAAATCCCTCATCTCCATAAAAACGCGGAACCCCATTGTTTTTAGCTTTCATCCCGGGGCCCAGAAATGCAGCGCCGCTGCTGCAAGGATCATGCTGGAGGCGGCTGTGGAAGCCGGCGCGCCGGAAAACTGCATCGGCTGGATCGAGCATCCTTCTGTGGGAGCGGCTAAAATGCTGATGGCACATCCCGGTGTATCCCTGATCCTGGCCACGGGAGGCGCAGAAATGGTCCGCTCTGCTTACAGCAGCGGCAAGCCGGCCCTGGGAGTGGGGCCCGGCAATGTGCCCTGTTATATTGAAAAGACAGCGGATTTAAAGCGGGCGGTCACAGATTTGATCCTGAGCAAGACCTTTGATAACGGCATGATCTGTGCATCCGAACAGGGGTTGATTGTGGACCGGGAAGTAGCAGCGGAAGTGGAAAGGCTTCTGGTCGAGTACGGGTGTTATTTCCTGACCGAAGAAGAGGTTAAGAAATTGGAGATGCTTGCCACCTGTGGGGAGGCATGTTCCATGAGTCCGGATGTGGTGGGCAGATCTGCCTCCACAATTGCCCAAATGGCCGGGTTTACAGTGCCGGAAGGAACCAAAATTCTGATCGCAAGGCTGGAGGGGGTGGGTCCGGAATACCCCCTGTCCCGGGAAAAGCTGAGTCCCATCCTGGCCTATTACGTTGTAAATGATGCCGAAGAGGGAATCAAGCGCTGCGAGCAGATGGTGGAATTCGGCGGGATGGGCCACACTGCTGTGATCCATACCTCCGATAATAATTTGATCAAGGCATTTGCCGACCGGCTTATGGCCGGCCGGATCATCGTGAACGCGCCGGCCACCCACGGGGCTATAGGTGATATATACAATACAAACGTACCTTCCCTGACCCTGGGCTGCGGCTCCTACGGGAGGAACGCTACAACCGCCAATGTCAGTGCCGTCAACCTTGTCAACATCAAAAGGGTGGCCAAAAGGCGGGTCAACATGCAGTGGTTCAAGATACCTGAAAGAATATATTTTGAAAGAGGCTCCATCCAGTACCTGGCTAAAATGCCCGGGGTGCAAAGAGCATTTATTGTAACGGACAGAAGTATGGTAGAATTGGGCCACCTGGAAAAAGTCCGCTATCACCTGGAAAAGAGACCGGTAAGGCCCGTGATCGAGGTTTTCAGCGGGGTTGAGCCCGATCCCTCCCTGGACCTGGTACTTCAGGGCCGGGATTTGATGAACCGCTTTCAGCCGGATACTATTATTGCCCTGGGCGGCGGTTCTGTTATTGATGCAGCCAAGGGTATGTGGCTTTTTTACGAGCACCCCGATGTTGAATTTGAGTTTTTGAAGCTGAAGTTCCTGGATATCCGGAAGCGGACCTATAAATACCCGAAACTGGGACGCAGGACCAGGCTTGTGGCTATTCCCACCACCAGCGGTAGCGGTTCCGAGGTCACGGCCTTTGCGGTAATCACCGACCGGGGGAGGGATATCAAGTACCCCCTGGCAGACTACGAACTGACACCGGACGTGGCCATCATCGACCCGGATTTTGTGGAAACCCTGCCCCGCTCCCTGGTTGCCGACACCGGCCTGGACGTCCTGGCCCACGGCATCGAAGCCTTCGTTTCGGTGATGGCTTCGGATTTCACTGACGCCCTGGCGCTCAAAGCTATTGAGCTTGTTTTTCAATACCTGCCCGATTCCTGGCGCAGCGGTGGGCTGGAAGCCCGGGAAAAACTGCATAATGCTGCTGCAATTGCCGGAATGGCTTTCACCAATGCTTTTCTGGGCATCAACCACAGCCTGGCCCACAAAGTGGGAGGTGAATTCGGCATTCCCCACGGGCGCACAAACGCTATTCTTCTTCCTTACGTCATTGCCTATAACGCCGGGGTGCCCACGAAGTTTGTCTCTTATCCGAAATACGAGCACCACCTGGCGCCGGAAAAATACCGCCGCATCGCAGCCCACCTGGGGCTTCCCGCGGCTTCTGCAGATGAGGGCGTCCAGAGTTTAATTGAAGCCATACACCGCCTGAACCGCTCCCTGGGGATACCGGCCACCTTTGCTGAATTGGGAGTGGACAGGGAACTCTTTATGAGCAAGCTGCCTTTACTGGCCGAGAAGGCCTTTGAAGACCAGTGTACTACCACAAATCCCCGCCTGCCCCTGATCCGGGAACTGGAGGAGATCCTGAGGCAGTCCTATGATGGTCTGAAGCCCTTCCAGGAAGAAGGGGTAGAGGCTGAGCAGGAGGACAAATTCCATTTTCCGGAATTGGAGCAGCAAATGCCTCAAACTCCGGCAGCAGGACCTGTGGAAGGCAGCACCTTTTTGCAGTAAAATAAACACCCTTAGGCCTGGGTGTTATTTAAGAAGGAAAAGTTAAAAAAACGCAGGCCTAGGGGTGGTTATGCTTACCGCCGCAGGAGCAGATTGCAGGTGCGGGTACAAGCTGCCCTGTTAAGTAGTCACCTGCGACCTTATCAACTTCTCCCGCAGCTCCGGTGATCACCTTGAAACCGGCTTCATGGAGCGCATTGATCATAGGCCTGCCGATTCCACCGGCAATAACTACTTCAACACCTTCGCTCTTTAGAGTCCTGGCAAGGCTGCTGTGGTTGTGCAAAGTTTCATTGTTGATTATTTTTTTCCCGGTGATCTTACCATCTGAAGTATCAAAAACAACAAATTCACGACTTCTGCCGAAGTGTGGGTTTACATTTCCGTTAATGTAAGGCATGGCTATTTTCATCGATAATCCTCCATTTACGAACAATTTATAAAAACAATATAGCTTGCTAAAAAACCTTAAATAACTTTTACTTCGTCGCCGACTTTAACCTGACCCCCTTTGACGACACGGCAAAACCGGCCTTCCCGGCTGACTATGTATGGCCTGCCCTCTTCTTTATACTTATCTTTGCCAATATACATTATTTGCACTTCCGCTTCGCCGAGTTTCAAAGTTTTTCCCACAGCCAGAGCTTCCAGAGGAATACCGGAAACAATAATGTTTTCAGTGGGGCCGCCCTCCAAAAACTCATCCCTTTTGTGTTCAGGATATTTTTCCAGGGCTTCTAGCGGAAAGATACTGACTTGCCTGTCCCAGTTCCCACCATGAGCATCACCTTCCAGACCCCAGCCTTCCACAATATTTGCTTTCTCCACTGGAGTCTTATCAATTCCCCTGACGTTGCCGATATTAATCGCCAGGATCTTACCCATACATCTGCACCTCCGTTCTTTAAGGGGGCATCTTTAAGTTATTTGCTGCTTGATAATACTTCCAAAACATTATAACGGCAGGTTTATACTGCCGTCAATCAGCGTCTTTATTATTCCACACCTCTATATTCTTGATTCTTGTCTGAGAGGTGAGGGTAAGCTGAAAACTGTTTTTCCGATGCTACTTAGCTTGAATTTTAGCCTGGTAAACTGGATGGTTAAGTTTGAGTATTGAGCCGTTTTTCCAGAAACTCCTTAAATTCGAGCAGCCTTTCATGGTTATTTCGCATAAATTCGACCAGGATCTTAATTCTATCTACAGTTTCTTCCCGGATATTGTGTTCTATTTTTTCAGTTTCCTCCAGGATTCCTTCTTTAACCCCAATGAGCAGGAGGAACTCCTCAATTGCCTCGTGTCTTTGTAGCAGGTAATTCCCCAGCTCTCGCCCGCGGCTGGTTAATTCAATTACACCATATTTCTCAAATTTAAGATAATTCATTTCCGAAAGCTTTCGGACCATTTTGCTGGCTGAAGACGGCTGTACATTCAATGAGCAGGCCAGGTCACCGATTCTGGTATAGCCCCTGTCCCTGGACAGACGGTAGGCCATTTCCAGGTAATCCTCCATGCTGGGGGTAAGGGCGTCCTCCCGGCGTAAAAGCGCGTATCCTCTTATGGTATAGAATTTTAACTCATCGCTGTTCATGGGTTTTCCCCCAATCAATTGTTGGATGCACTCCTGAAGGTTGCCTTTTCGCCTCTTGGGAAAATTCCCCCAGGGGATTATGCCAGGGAGTAACGTCCATTTTTTAATACTTAATAATTAATACTCCTCACTTTGAGCATAAATCTTTTCAACATCACGGAACTAAGCCAGGCGCAGCAAGCGGGCTGTCTGGGTCAGGGTGAAAGTAACCAGCAGCGCCACCGAAAGCGGCATTAGCAGGGCAATTAGCGTCCACTTGAGGCTGCGGGTTTCCTTGAAGATGGTCAGCAGCGTAGTAGCGCATGGGTAGTGGAGCAGCGAGAAGAGCATCACAGACAGTGCCGTGAGCCAGGTCCAGCCGTTCTGGAGCACCAGGATGTTATGCAGGGTCGCCAGGCTTTCCACTTCAACCATGGTGCCGGCGGAAACATAGCCCATCAACAGGATGGGGAGAACAATCTCGTTGGCCGGCAGGCCCAGGATAAAGGCCATCAGGATAAACCCGTCCATGCCCAGGAGCCGGCCGAATGGATCCAGGAAACCTGCAGCGTGGCTCAGGAGATTCAAACCGTCGACGAAAGTATTGGCCAGGGCCCAGGTCAAGGCGCCGGCCGGAACCGCGACGACCACTGCCCGCCCCAGCACGAAAAGGGTCCGGTCCAGGACGGAGCGGATGATGATTCTGCCCACCTGCGGCTTGCGGTAAGGGGGAAGTTCCAGGATAAAGAAGGAAGGTTCCCCTCGCAGCAGTGTTTTCGACAACAACCTGGAGACCAGCAGGGTAACCGTAATGCCGGTTAAGACAAGCCCCACCACCACCAGGGAAGCTACCACCGAGCGAAAGGAGGCGGCAACAGCACCCCCCATGAACAAGGTAGAGAGGATGATCAGGGTGGGGAAACGCCCGTTACAGGGAATAAAGTTATTTGTTAAGATGGCAATGAGCCGCTCCCTGGGTGATTCAATGATCCGGCAGGAGATAACACCCGCGGCATTGCAACCGAAGCCCATGCTCATGGTCAGGGACTGTTTACCGTGGGCGCCGGCCAGGCGAAAGAATTTGTCCAGGTTGAAGGCGACCCGGGGCAGGTAGCCCAGGTCCTCCAGTATTGTAAAAAGGGGGAAAAAGATGGCCATCGGAGGCAGCATCACCGATACAACCCAGGCCAGAGACAAGTAGGCCCCATCTACCAGCAGGCCCTGCAGCCAGGCAGGGGCACCGGCCTGGACGAACAAGCCGCTGAGGATGTCCTTAACCCGGAAAAGTACGGAGGTCAGGATTTGAGATGGATAGTTGGCTCCTGTAACGGTGAGCCATAAAACAACTCCGAGGAGAAGTAGCATTATGGGGAATCCCAGCCAGCGGGAAGTTAGCACATCATCAATTTTCTGGTCCCAGTTTATTTGTTTCCCCTTCCGGCTGACGACCTTACCTGCAATTTTTTCCGCAGAGCTGTAAATCCCGCCGGCAATGCGGTCCCGCATGGCGTTTTTTGCCTCCGGGGGAAGGCTCCTGTTAATTTCATCCAGGGCAGAGGTTAGAGATCCGTGGCTGCCTACCTGATACATAGTGCCCCTTCTCCCCCCCAGTAAAACGAGCTGTCCTTGCTTTCCCCCAGGTAACGCTGCAGCGAGTCGATAATGCTGCGGTCGCCGTCAAGCAAGCGCAGGGCTACCCACCTGGGGTTCAAGCCTTCCGGGACCAGCGGCCTTATTTTTAACTCGATACTTTGCACCAGCCGCTCTATCTCTGAATCATAGGCAACCAGCCTGGGAGAAGTTTTGATCCGGCCGGAGGCAACATCGTCAATGGCATCCACCAGTTTGTCCAGGCAGCGCCCGCTTCGCGCGGCGGTAGCGACAACCGGCACTCCCAGTTCACTGGATAAAAGCTCCACATCAACCCAAATTTTTTTTCTTTCTGCTTCATCCATCAGGTTTACGCAGACCACCACTTTGGGGGTTATTTCCATTACCTGCAGCACCAGGTTCAAGTTGCGTTCCAGACAGGTGGCGTCAGTAACGACCACTGTTACATCGGGACGGGCAAAGCAGATATAGTCCCTTGCCACCAGCTCATCCACCGAGTTTGCAAACAGGGAGTATGTGCCCGGAAGATCAACCAGGGTAAAACGCTTGTTTCTGTGAAAGAAACTGCCCTCGGCCCTTTGCACTGTTTTCCCGGGCCAGTTGCCCGTACGCTGGCGGAGCCCCGTCAGCGCGTTGAAAAGAGTACTTTTGCCGGTGTTGGGATTACCGGCCAGGGCTACAGTCACCACCGGGAACTGGTCTTGCGGCACGGAACAGTTCAGGCAGTACTTTTTAGTGCATGCAAGGTTGAACAGACCCATTGGAATCCTCCTTTGAAGAATAAATACTGGTGCGGACTAAAACCTGCCTGGCTACTTCCTCCCTCAGTGCTATAACCGTTCCCCGAATCAGATAGGCAGTGGGATCCCCTACCGGGCTGCGCCGGATAGTTTTTATTTCTGCACCCGGAACCAGCCCTAAATCCAAAAGGCGGCATCTGGTCATACCTCCGGCCAGGAGTGTATCAATCCTGCCTGTGTGGCCTACGGGAAGCTGGGCCAGGGCCAGTGTTTTTGTGTTCAAGGTACCAAAACCCCCTGTACTGCTTATTGATGCAATCTTAACCGGCTTTAAGCAGCGGTTAAGAAAGTTGCCTGCGGCTAAATCTCCTTGCTTTTACTTTATTAAAAGAAAGGATCTTTGGTGTTTGTCTAAACTTTACAGATTACGCTCCCGATAAATAAAAGACTCTTTAGCTGTCCGGTTACCCGCCGGACCAGGCCTAAATGATTTGTTTTTTGAACAAAGCCCAATCCCGAACCTGGAACATTCTACGCCGGGTGATAAAAAAAACCGGCCTGGCCGGCTATTTGGGTACTACATACACCATTGAAATCTTAAAGGATACCTATTAAGTTTCCCGGGTTGACTGTGGAGAGAAATAATTTTTCTTATTTATTATTAATTGTGATGGAATGTACTTCACAAAACTATATACTTCACAAAATACTTAACAAAAATTGCCGTATAAATTTGTCCCGCTTCAGGCTTTACCACAGGAAAGTTCCGGAGTGCAAACATGCTGGTTTTTCCCGGCAGGAGAGTACCTGCCGGCCTTAAAAAGCCGTATTCCATTCAGGACGACCAGCAGGGATGCCCCGGTGTCTGCAAACACAGCCATCCAAAGGCTGGACAGACCGGCGAAGGTAAGGGCGATAAAAACACCCTTGACCAGCAAAGAAAAGGCGATGTTTTGTTTGATAACCCGCAAGGTGCTCCGGCCCAGCCGGATGATGTAGGGCAGGTTGGCCAGGTCATCCCCCATCAGGGCGATATCGGCTGTTTCCAGGGCCGTATCCGTGCCGGCAGCGCCCATTGCTATCCCCACCGTGGCCGCAGCCAGGGCGGGGCTGTCGTTGATCCCGTCTCCAACCATGGCTATCTTGCCGTATTTTTGCATTAATGACTTTATTATCTGGAGCTTGTCTTCAGGCAGCAGTCCGGCATGGACTTCGTCAACACCCAGCCGGCGGGCTATCTTTGCAGCCGCTCCAGGACTGTCGCCGGTGAGGATGGCAATCCGGCTGATCCCGGTGCGGCGCAGGCCTTCTACGGCTTCCACGGCGTCGTGCCGTGTTTTTTCAGCAACCATTAAAGCCCCGATTATTCCCTGGCGGCTTCCCACAAGAACAGGCGTACCTTCCCTTTCTTTCAGATCCTCCAGAAACGCCGCAGGCTCCGGCGCTATTTCCACCTCATCGAAGAGCTTGATGTTGCCGGCGTAATACGTAGTACCTTCGCATTCGCCGGCCACACCCCTGCCGGAGAAGAATTTAAATCCGGAGCATTTCCCTGGCTTAAGGTTCCTTTCCCTGGCAGCTTGCAGGATTGCCCTGGCCAGGGGATGCTCTGAGCGTTGTTCAATGGTGGCGGCAATCTTAAGCACTTCTTCCTCTGTATAACGGGGTGCCGGCAATATTTCCACCACTTCCGGCTGTCCCGTGGTCAGGGTGCCGGTTTTGTCAAAGGCAACTACTTTCATAGCGCCGGCCTCTTCCAGGTAGGCGCCGCCCTTAATGAGGACCCCCTTTTTGGCGGCACCGCCGATTGCTGCTACAATGGCTACCGGAGTTGAGATGACCAGGGCACAGGGGCAGGATATAACCAGGAGGATTAATGCCTTTTCAAACCAGGGCGCAAAGGGCTGGCCCAGGACAAGGACGGGAAATAGCGCTGTGACCACTGAACCGGCTATGATCAGCGGTGTATAAATCCTGGCGAAGATGTCTACGAACTGCTGGGAAGGAGCTTTTTGGGCCTCAGCCTCTTCGATCAAGTTGATAATCCTGGCCAGGGTGTTGTCTTTGGCAGTCCTGGTTACAATTACTTCCATGTACCCGTGCCCGTTGACAGTTCCTGCGTAGACCATGTCCCCGGCCTTTTTCACCACTGGTTGGGACTCCCCGGTAAGGGGAGACTGGTCCACACTGGAAAAGCCGGACTGGACATAGCCGTCCGTGGCAATTCTCTCCCCGGGCCGCACCAGAAGTGTGTCACCAGTCCTGATCTCGCCGGTGGGAAGGTTCATTTCCAGGCCGTTCCGGCGGACCAGGGCTTCCTTCGGGGTGAGGTCTACCAGGGAGCGGATGGAGTTCCTCGCCTTATCAACTGTATAAGTCTGCAGGGCAGTACCGAGGGAGAAGAGAAAGACCAGGGCGGCCCCTTCCAGCCACTCGCCGATAGCCATGGCCCCGATCAGGGCAAGGGTCATCAACACGTTCATATCCAGGCTCAGGGAGCGCAGGGAGTAAAGGGCGCTTCGCCCGATATTAAAGCCCCCCGCCAGAATGGCCAGGAGGTAGGCCGTTATAATGGCAACACTGAGACCACCCGTCAGGGACAAAAAGAGCCCCAGGGTAATAAACAGGCCTGAGAGCACGGTCAAGCATACTTTCTGCTGCTTGAAAAGGGGAGCGTTCATAGTTTTAGCTCCACCCGGGGAAACAGGCCGGATGCCGTAGCCTGAAGCCTGGACATGTTTGATGATTGTGCTGGAGGGACAGGTATGCCGCAGGCTCAGCCTGGCTGTGCCAAAGTTCAGTTCCACCTCTTCCACACCGGGCACTTGCAGCAGCCTTGCTTTTAGCTTGCCGGCACAATCGGCGCAGTCAAGCCCCTCTATTTGATAGATGGACAGTTCCGAGGTTTCCTGCAGGCAAGGCTCTTCCTGTTCAACATCATAGCCTGCTTCTTTTACCAGGGAGATGATTCTGTCCAGGGGCAGGGTATGCCTGACTGTAAGTTTTCCTGTCCCAAAGCTAACGCGAACAAATTCCACACCGGGCGTCCGGGCCAGTTTTTTTTCTAGTTTAGCTGCGCACCCGGCGCAATCAAGCCCGTGCACTTTGAGCGAGCTTGTCTTGTTTCTGGCGTCTGGATGCGGTATTTGTGTTTGTGACAAGCTGAATTTCCTCCAGTTTAGATTAAATTAGAGCTTTAAATTGCGGTGCGTCAGAGCAGTTTCGAGCATGAGGGAAAGGCAGGGGTTGTCCAGGGAATAGAAAACCATCTTGCCCTGGCGCCGGTATTTGACCAGCCCGGCGCTCCTCAAGTAGCGCAGGTGGTGGGATGCTGCTGCCACGGTGGTTCCGGTAATGCTGGCCACGTCGCAAACGCACAGCTCGTCGCAGACCAGGGCATAGATTATCTTCAGCCTGGTTTCGTCCCCCAGGGCTTTAAAGAGGGGAGCCAGACCCTCAACATCTTGAACTTTCCGGCGCAGCCGGCGCACCTTTTCCTTGTTGTAACAGAAGATATCACAGACATCAATCCCGTGTTCAGCCAGGCTCTCCCCACCTCCGAAAAATCATTAAAACATTTACTTGAATATTATAATATCTCACCCAGTATTATTTTGCTACTTTTATATTTTTCATAATATGGTCATTGTTATAGCCCGGTTCACCGGAAGGAAGATGATGGATCAAGTAGAAATATTGATTAATAATATTATATTTTGTGATTAATAGAGGTGGATGTAAATTGACTGAAGAAGATTGCGGGGTTATGCGAAAACTATTCAACCCCGGAAGTGTTGCTGTGATCGGGGCTACCGCTTCACCTGATAGAATCGGTTATAGCCTCCTGGACAGCCTGATTCACGGGGGTTATAAGGGTAAAATTTACCCGGTTCATCCCAGGTTGAAAGTAATTTTCGGGCTCCCTGTCTATCCTTCCGTCCTGGATATCCCGGAACGGGTGGATCTGGCCCTCATTGCCCTGAACCAGAGAAATACGGTCGAAGTGCTGGAGCAGTGCGGAAAGCTGGGCATCAAGGGCGCCGTCATTGTGGGCGGCGGTTTCCGGGAAACCGGGGACGACGGGCAGTCCCTGGAAAAAAGGCTGCTTGAAATAGCCAAAAAATACGGGTTGAAGGTCGTCGGTCCCAATACCCTGGGGATCATGAACCTGGAAGCCGGTCTAAATGCCACATTCTACCCGGTCACTTTGCAAAAGGGGAATGTATCCCTGGTATCACAGAGCGGGGGAATTGGTTTTAATATAATCCACAAGTGTTCAGATGAAGGAGTCGGCCTTAATAAGTTCGTCGGCGTAGGCAATCGCACTGTTTTGGAAATAGCGGACTACCTGGAGTTTCTGGCCGGAGATCCCGGTACAAAGGTCATCGGGGTATTTCTGGAGGGAGTGGAGGACGCCCGGAGGCTGGTGCTGGTAGCCGGCGAGGTAGCCCGGAGGAAGCCTGTAGTTATCTACAAAGTGGGGCAATCCAATGCAATTAACGAAGCCACTTTAACCCATACCGGGAGCATGGCCGGGCCCTACAAACTCTTCCGGGACATCTTTAACCAGTATGGAATATTGCTGGTCAGCAGCGTGCCCGAACTTGTGGCTGCCTGTAAGGCGCTATCCCTGTGCCGGCTTCCTGCCGGGGGGAGACTAGGCCTGTATTCTTACACAGCCGGGCCTACCATCGTAGCCCTGGATTGCCTGGCCGGCCGTAAGATCAGCATGCCGGGGCTTTCACCGGAAACTGTGCGCAAGATCAAAGCAGTCCTGGGTGAGGACCTCCCCGTTATTTTAAAAAACCCCATAGATACCGGGGGGCTGGGCGTCAGGCCCGATACCTACGGACTTCTGGTGGAGGCTGCCCTTGCCGATCCCAACTTTGACCTTCTGCTCACATTCTGCTGTCCCAACAAAAACTGGCCCAATCCCACCAGAGAGTTGATTGCGGCCCGGCAAAGGAGCAGCAAGCCGCTGCTGGCCTGTTACATATCCACGGTAAAGGGCGTGGACGCGGACAGGGAAGCCCTGCACCGGGCGGGCATCCCGCTCTATTGCTCACCGGATGAGGCAGCCTGGGGAGCTGCCGCCCTGGTTCACTACAGCCGGAGGGGGGGGCCCTGCATGGAAATCCGTAGAATAATCGAAAATGTACGTAAAGCGGGCAGGACTTTCTTAACCGAGGTCGAATCCAAGGAACTCCTTGCCGAGAGGGGCATCCCCGTCGTACCCTGCCGGGTGGCGCGGGATGAGGAGGAAGCGGTTAGAATGGCCCGCGAATTTGGCTTTCCCGTGGTCCTGAAGGTGAATTCCCCTCACATCATTCACAAGTCGGATCACAAAGGCGTCTTTCTGAATCTTGAAGGGGAACAGCCTGTACGGGAAGCTTTCAGGAGCATCAGGAGGAATTGTGCAGCTGTGGATCCTGATGCTTCTGTGACCGTACAACCCATGATCAAAAGGGGCGTAGAAGTTTTAATCGGTGCAATGAGGGACAGGCAGTTCGGCCCGGTGGTTGCTTTCGGGCTCGGTGGAGTTTTTACCGAAGTCCTGGAGGACGTTGTTTTTAGAATGGCCCCCGTAAGTGCCGAAGAAGCAGAAAAAATGATTTACCAGATTAAAGGGAACCGCCTCCTGCGGGGCTACCGGGGATACCCGGCTGTGGATACCCCGGCCCTGCAGGAGGTCATTACCGGCATCTCACAGCTTGCCGTAGAGATTGAAGATATTGAGGAGATGGACTTGAACCCTGTTGTTGTTTTCCCCCAGGGGGCCTTAGTTCTGGATGCGCGGATAAAACTAAGCTAAATCAGGTTACGTTGAGGTCTGGGGAAAATGTTCACCAAGCCAGTTAAAAAGGGCATCCCAGGCCTCCAGGTGCCGCCCTGTAAACCGGTGGTCGGCACCTTCCACAATCCTGATTTCCTTTGGTTCACCAGCAGCGTCGTAGATTGCCCGGGCGTTCCAGGGGGGTACTACGCTGTCGCTGCTCCCATGGACCACCAGGAGCGGGCGCGGCGCCAGCAGGGCTGCCTGGCCGTAAACATCGTGTTGACGCAGGTCAGTGAAAAAACTTTCCCGCAGGTAGACGGTCCCCTGCTCTCCGGTTAGTGGTACCAGCCCGCCTTTTTCTACCAGGGGTTGACCTCTTCTAGGATTAAAAAGGTCAAAGGGTTCGGAGGGCGCCGCCCAGGTGCACACTCCGGCCACACGCCTGTCCGCCCCGCCGTAGCAGAGGGCGGTAGTACCGCCAAAGCTGCGCCCGCTGACTATGATCCTCTCAAAACCCAGGCCCAGGCAGAAATCAACTGAGCTTTTCAGGTCATTGATCTGGCCCGTAAGGCTGATGTCGGCAAAATCCCCCTCGCTTTCACCATTCCCGCTAAAGTCGAAAAGCAGGGTAGCATATCCCCTTTTTCCCAGTTCTTCCGCCATTTCCAGGGCCCTGCCCCCGCCTTCCTTACTCCCAGTAAAACCGTGGCAGACAATAAGCACGTCTCCTTTTTTGCGGGAGGAATAGAGCAATCCCGTCAGCCTCAAGCCTTTAGGGTTAAGATAACTGACCTTTTCCCAATTAGCCGAACTTTTTAAGGACAAGGGACCACCTCCAGAAAAAGTAAGCACTTGAAACCTGAATATAATCTGTGATAGTTTTTAAATAATCCGGCAAGCTTAACCAATATCAAGAATGGCCAAAAAACATAGCATAAAAAAGATTTGATTAAATTTGCCCCGTTGAAAGGAGGACTTCTCATGGATATCAGTAAAGCGATCAAGGAAAGACGCAGCATCCGTAAATACCAGAACAGGGAGATTCCCCGGGAATTATTAAATGAAATCCTGGAAGAGGCCCTTTGGGCCCCCTCGGGGACAAACAGGCAAAACTGGTATATCTATGTTGTCAGGGGTGAAAAGAGAGACCTCCTGGTTAAAGCCATGGAAGGTGTAAAAGAGCTTTACAAACCCAAACTGGAAAAAGTATTTCCAGAAAAAATGGTCAACCTGACCCTTAATTTCTTCCAAACGCTGGGGGGCGCCCCTGTCATAATCCTGGTTTACATACCACTGACCGCTGTAGAACTGCGCCCGGATATGACCGGGCAGGAAAGGTACGAAAGGGAGCGGGAGCGGTTTGTCAACCTATTAAGCGCAGCGGCCCTGGTCCAAAATATCCTGCTGCTGGCGAAGGCCAGGGGCTTGGGGACTTGCCAGATGACTGCTCCAAAATGTAAGGAAGATCTTATTAACGAGATTATCGGGGTGAAGGACAAGGAACTGGTTTCCCTAATACCCATCGGCTATCCTGACCAGGACCCTCCTGCTCCGCCCCGGAAGGGCAACAGGATCCACTGGCTTGGTTTTGACTAGGCCACTCTGATAAGGAGTTAATGAACAGGGATATAAGAAGAAGGCTTAATTCTACAGAAATAAACCTTCTTCTTTTTATTTTTATAACATGGAGGCGCTGCCCAGCGGGTAATACCGGGCAAAGGCTTTTGCGATAACCAGGTCCTTCTCTAAAACCCCCCAGAACCTGCTGTCAAAACTGTTATTACGGTTATCTCCCATTACAAAGATGCTGTTTTCGGGTACGGTAACCGGGTTAAAATCCTCCCTGGGTTTTTCCAGTTCGGGTTCTTCCAGGGGAATACCGTTAATATAAACAACGCCGTCCTTAATGGATACGGTTTCTCCCGGCAGGGCGATAACCCTTTTGATCATGACCTCTTCCAGGTGGCTGGCGGGCGGCGCTTTAAAGACCACGATATCGCCCCGGTCAATAGCTCCGAATTTATAGGAAATTTTCTCTACAATCAGACGGTCACCGATCCTGAGGGTGGGCAGCATGGATTCACTTGGGATCCAGCGTGCCTCTGCCACGTAGGAGCGAATAGCCAGGGACAGCATTACTGCCAGAAGGATGGTCAAAAGCCAGTCCGTTGTCTTTTTTAAATTTAAAGCCATTTATCTTCCTCATTCCTTAACTGATTGGAAGCTACAGGGGTATGTTAACCATTGTTTTAGATCGTGTCAAGGCTGCTTTTCGGTCATGGGAAGCAAGGTTTTGTAATTTAAAGGACGCTCTTTTTTGATACCGCTTGCTAAACTACTTCTGTATCCAGAGGTCAACAAGCTCAAATTCAGGCACGTCCACCAGGCCAAGGTCCGTTATTCTCAACTCGGGAATAACTGGTAAAGCAAGGAACGACATGGTCATGAAAGGTGAGGGCAGGACGCAGCCGATTCTCCGGGCGGCCTGGTGCAATTCTTCATGGAGCCGGGATACTGTGCCCGCATCTTCGCTGGACATCAATCCCGCCACGGGCAAAGCCAGGGCGGCCAGAACCCGGCCCTCCGAGACAACAGCCAGCCCGCCGCCTGCAGCGGCAACCGTTCTTGCTGCCAGTTCCATGTCCTGGGTATCCGTACCAACGAGGATCAGGTTATGGCTGTCGTGGGCCACCGTCGAGGCCAGCGCTCCCTTTAATCTACCAAAACCTTTAACCAGGCCGACGGCAATGTTTCCGTTTTTGCCGTGGCGCTCCACGACGGCCACCCTGGCCAGCTCACCCGAGGCATCGATTTCAGCGGCAGGGATGAGGAGGCATTTGGTGAGGATCTGTTCCGGCTGTACCTCAATGACCCTGGCCAGGGCATTTTGGGCAGTTTTCTTTAAGCTAAGCCTTCCCCGGAGTTCCGGGAGGTGTATGGTATTAGAAAGGCTTTTAGCGGGTTTCCCGGTCTGTGCCCAGAGGTAGCGCCCTTCCCGGGCTGCCAGCTTTCCGGCTTTAAACACTAGTTCAATCTGGAAACGGGATAAATCGCTTACCACCAGCAGGTCAGCCTGGTAACCGGGGGCAATGCCGCCCAGCCCGCGCAGGTTATAGTGCCTGGCGGGATGCAATGTGGCCATTTGTACAGCGCGGACCGGGTCGAGACCGGCAGCCACGGCCTTGCGCAAAACATGATCTATCTGCCCTTCGGCCATTAAGTCCGCCGGGTGGCGGTCATCGCAGCAGAAAAAGACATTCTGGTAGTTATGGTCTGTGACAATTGGCAGCAGCGCGTTCAGGTTTTTAGCGGCGGAGCCTTCGCGGATAATTATCCGCATGCCCAGTCTCATTTTTTCCAGTGCTTCGGCGGCACTGGTGCACTCGTGGTCGGTAAGGATCCCGGTGCTCAAATAGGCATTTAAGTCCCTGCCGCCAAGAAGCGGGGCGTGGCCGTCAACGAGACACTCGAACCCACGGGCCATCCTGATTTTTGCCAGGACGTCCGGCGCTTTGGAACATACCCCGGGGAAATTCATTAATTCGGCCAGCCCGGGAGAACCGGGGTGCAGGGACAAGGCCTGGCTGATATCTTCCGGTCCGATTTCAGCCCCGGAAGTTTCCAGTGGTGTTGCCGGTACACAGGAAGGAACCATGTAAAAGATATCCAGGGGCAATCCCCGGGAATCCTCCAGCATAAAGCGGAAACCTTCCAGGCCTGCTACGTTGACAATCTCGTGCGGGTCGGCCACCACTGCTGTAGTTCCGTGGGGCACGGCAACTGCGGCAAAGGCGGAAGGCGTAAGCATGGAGCTTTCAATATGAAAGTGGGCGTCAATGAGGCCGGGGATAACATATTTGCCGGCAAGGTTTAGTTCTTCCAGCCCCTGCTTGTAGTCGCCCAATCCTGCAATAAGCCCGTCTTTAACGGCAATATTGGTGTTCAGGATCTCCCCGCTGAATACATTTACTACTCGAGCACCTGTGAGCAAAAGATCGGCGGGAATATTGCCTCTGGCAACATCAATTAAGTTCTCCATTTTTTTCTCCCTAAATCTTGATTTATCTTGAGCCATAGTGGGATTCTCCTAAAAATCTGTAAATTCCTGTTTTTTACCTGGAAAACACATGGTAGGATGATAATTCTCAAGGGCAGGCAGGTTTTGTAATGGTTTTAACATTTATGTTAAAGGTTAGTGACCCAGGAGATGCTGCCGAATAATCCTGGATTAGCTTCGGGCTGCTCCCGGGTTTTTCCATCGATCTGGTTGATCTGGGGACAACTCTCTTAGGTTGGCTGGCTGATCAGTGAAGCCTGCTTGCTGTTTTCAAGATGATGGTCGTGTTTCCGGTGGTTGGACTGGTAATTGCTGTTTTTCTACCCGGTTCCCGTGAGCTTTCCCGCAGGCAGAGCGCCGGCAGTTAACGCATATCGAACCCTTCCAGCAAGGCCTTGACGTTTTTACCCAGGACCCGGTGGTTGTAGCCGCCTTCTAAAACAGCAAAAAACTTGCCGCTGCAATACTTGCTGGCATGTTCCGCCACCATTTTACCGATTGTGGTATAGTCCTTGGTACTCAGGATTAAACCCCAGTCCTCCACGTGCATATCAAAACCAGCTGAAACAGCAACCAGGTCGCAGTCCTGGTTGATGGAAAGGAACTGTTCCAGGCCATTCAGGTTGTAGAGGTGATAGTAACTGACATCCGGGTTATCCTGGAAAATATTACTGGTCCCGTCTCCAAAATGAAGATCAATATCTACGATCGCGACTTTTTTGACAGTGCCCAGTTGGCGTTGTTTGGCGACTGCTATGGCAATATTATTAAACCAGCAGAACCCCCAGCATGAATTACGGCTGGCGTGGTGCCCCGGCGGCCTGATCAAGGCGAATGCAGGCTCGCCCTGGACAGCTAACTCAGCCGCCAGAATTGCTCCCCCGGCAGCGAACAAGGCGACATCATAAATAACTCCCTTGCTCTTAACGTAATTTACATGGCTCTGATCATGGACAAGTAAAAGGTCGCTTTCAGTGGCAGGAGCCGGCTCAACAAATTCATAATGGCCTATAAGCTCATCGTAGATGCAATCGATTCTTCCCTTGGCCGCCGCAGGGTCATAATCGTAAACCCCTCTGAATATTTCGTGAAAAACAACTTTCATCCCCGCTCTTCCCCCTTCCAGATATTATCTTTTATTTTATTTTAAATCAGGAGCAGGATATAATGATACACAAAGTTAATTTTTAGATATTATTTTCCCAAAGGCTACTTTAGCCCAAAAACCTTTCGTTTTAATAAAAAACTCGGGTCAGGGTGATGGTGTGGGATCTTTCAAGCATAAACTGCTGGCTGTTATGCAGCATGTGGTTATTGTCAATCAAGGAAGAGTTCTGCTGTTGCGTTATTCTGCCTATCAGGGTAAGGGAGTAGAGGGACTATGGGGTTTACCCGGCGGGCACTACATGTCGGGTACACCTGAGGAAGACCTGTTAAGGGAAGTAAGGGAAGAAACAGGTTTGCAGCTTGAACAGGAAATCAAATTATTGAGAACTTATGTAGTTATGTTTCCGGACGGGATTGAACGGTTCGGGGTGTTCTACCTCTGTGATCTGGGTAACCAGCCGGAACCGGAAGTAAGATTAAGCGAAGAACACACAGATTACCTGTGGCTGGACCGGGATTATACCGGAAAAAACATCACCTTCATCGGCCCTTATCACAAAAAAGTCGTAGAAGATGTACTTAATTCAGTTTAAAAGGAGCAGGAGACGAACAGGTTATACATAAAAGAAAAGATAATACAACAGATTACGCACATACTTCTTTTGAGAATAAATGAGAATTTTCCCTGCAGCCCGTGTAATACACCGTATAACTGTTTTAGATTTGAATGAGGTGATTTAATTAATGCGTTTAGCCTTAGGACAAATGGAAGTAATTCCCGGGAGACCGGACTTAAATACCAGTACGATCCTGGATATGGTTGAGGAAGCACGGCAAGGGGGCGCCCAGATGGTCATTTTCCCGGAAATGGCTGTCCCGGGGTATTTACTGGGAGATACCTGGGAACAGGATGCTTTTATCAGGGATTGCGAGGAGTACGGCCGTCAGATTATCCAGTCCTCCCGGAATGGAATATGTGTGCTGTTTGGTAATGTTGCCGCAGACTGGGACAAAACAGGTGACGACGGCAGGGTAAGAAAATACAACGCCTTTTTTATTGCCAAAGACGGTGTACTGCACGGCGGCGATAATTTCCCCTACCCCTATAGAATTAAAACCCTGCAGCCCAATTACCGGGAATTTGATGATACCCGCCATTTTTACAGCTTGCGAAAACTGGCTATGGAAATGGGCAAAAAGGTGGAGGAGTTATTACAGCCAGTAAAGCTTACGGTTGCCGGGCAAACGCTTAAGCTTGGCTGCCTCCTGTGTGAGGATGGCTGGAGTGAAAACTATTATCTCAAGCCCATTGATGTCTACCAGCAAAACGGCCCGGTAGACCTCTTCATCAACATCTCCAGCTCTCCCTTTACTTCTGGTAAGAACAACAAGCGCAACCGTGTTTTTTCCAGGCAGGCCTTAGATACCGGGGTACCCTTGATTTACGTCAACAATGTAGGGATCCAGAACAACGGCAAAACCGTCTACACCTATGACGGTAACAGTACAGTCTATAACAGCAGGGGGCAAATTATAGATTATTGCCCGGCCTTCTCTCCGGAACTAAAAATACTTGATCTGGATCTGGAAACAGGAGGTAGAAACCGGGAGCCGGTTTCGGTTCCCGGCGATTCGGGGATAGATGTTATTTACCAGGCAATTACATACGGGATCAGTAAATTTATGTCCTCAATCGGGATCAATAAAGTAATCATTGGTCTTTCGGGCGGCATTGACTCGGCCGTAACCGCCTGCCTTTACACTTTAACGCTGGGTCCCGAAAACGTCCTGCTGGTCAATATGCCCAGTATTTTCAACTCGCAAACCACCAGGAGCCTGTCTGCCAGGCTGGCCGAAAATTTAGGCTGCCTGTACACCGTCATGCCGATTCAGGATTCAGTTGATTATACAGCCGCCCAGATTTCTCAGACCCCGGTTGTTGATTTAAAAAGCGGCAGGGAGTTTAAAATTCCCGTCACTCCCTTTGTTCTTGAAAATATTCAGGCCCGGGATCGTTCAGCCCGGATTTTAGCAGGCCTGGCCGCTGCCTTTGGAGGAGCCTTCACCTGCAATTCCAACAAAAGCGAGATGACCGTCGGTTATTCGACCCTGTACGGTGATCTGGCCGGTTTTCTGGCTGCCCTGGGCGACCTCTGGAAGCACCAGGTATATGACCTTGCCCTGTATCTAAACCAGGAGGTTTTCAGGAAGGAGGTCATTCCCCAGGGGATAATCGACCTTGTACCCAGTGCGGAGCTTTCTCCCGACCAGGCTGTGGAAGAGGGCAAGGGTGATCCCATTATTTATCCCTATCACGATTATCTTTTCCGGGCTTTCATGGAGCACTGGCAAAGGGCTACTCCGGAGGATATTTTAACTTGGTATGTGCAAGGTAGCCTGGAGGAAAGAATAGGTTGCCGGAAAGGCCTGGTCAACCAGCTCTTTCCAGAACCAAAGGACTTTATCGAGGACCTGGAATACTGGTGGAAACAGTATACCGGTATGGGCGTTGCCAAGAGAATCCAGGCGCCACCAGTCCTGGCAGTGAGCAGGAGGGCCTATGGTTATGACCACCGGGAAGCACAGAATACTTTTTATCTAACATCCTGGTACCGGGAACTGAAAAACAAAATCTTAAACCGGCAGAAAAGGGAAACTGTTGAACCCGGTAATGCTCAAAAAGCGCCTTAAACAGGCGCTTTTTTAACAGCTTTCAGGTGAAGCTCAACTCTCAGGTGAAGCCAAAAAGCAGTTTTTTATGGGCAGTTTAACGTCTTGCCCGGGACTAACTACAGCACCCCCCCTTGCAATGAGCAACCTGGCGCAGCATCCAGCGCTTGCGCAGCATGGCAACACCTCCTGAATAAATAAATACAGTATATTATATATGTATTTTACCAGCCGGTTAAGCCTGGAACTGTTCATTGTTGCTGTGACTGAGAAAAAGGCATTACCTGTCTTTATAGAGAATTTTATTGGCCGGCTAAAGGATTGCCTGGAGGTTTACCAATTTATTGAAGCCGGAGCTTCAGCCAGCAGTATATTGTTCTAAACTTTCATGGTTATTGACCCATAATTTACCTGCCGGGCCATTGGTCCTGGTATAAAAAAAGGAGCCTGGGCTCCTCTAAAAAATAACCCTACTCCTTAGCGTGCTCAATTAAATCTATGGCGCCCAGCAAAACATGCGCCAACCCAAAACCGGCAACACCCCAGCCAACTACAGGATTTGTTTTACGCAGCGTCAGCCCTGCTAATGTAACAACTGTACCAAGTGCTGTTGGAATCATTCCCTCTCTAGGCATAAAAACCCCCCTTTTTTTTGTTTACTTATAGTTTTGGGGGAAACCCTTTGTTATATGTGTGTTAATAAGTAGTCTAATTTAAGCTGCAGGGTCAACTTTGGTAATAGTATACATATTTTCAAAACTTCATGGATGGGTGGATGATTAACATTTCTTCAATCAATTCTAGTTTAGTTATTTCCAGGTAGTTTAATAAAAACCCCAGTTTCTTTTGCAGCAAATTGTTGAAACCAGGAATCCTGTTAAAATTTACTGTAATCTTGTCTTCTTTTATTTCCAGATATTGCAGGGCATGCACCAGACCTGACAGGGCCCCGGAGCGCTCTGCCGGATCCGGGGTCAGGTTTATTCCAAGCCTGGCCCTAATCTCAATACCCTGGAGGGATATTAACACCGGACCGTTAACTTGAAATTCCACAAACCGTTCATGCCGGTTAAATGTAAAGCTGCCTATGGACAGGGCAACCCTGACATTGATGGGGGTGCCCAGGCCGGCGAGGATTTCTGCCGTCAGATTTAAAACACCTTCAGCAATGGTAACACTTAGTTTGTCAAGGGTGTTGCTTTCTTCAATTAGTTTTTTCAAGAATTTATTTATCATTTCCTGGTGGATTGCCACGTTTCCCTGGAGCAAATTCTTTAACATACTCATGGATTAACCTCCTCAGGGAAGAATAGATCCGGATTCAACAGCCCGTTGCCCTTGCCCCGGTTTTCTCTGCCGGCCTATCCAAAGCCCGGAGGGTGCGGTGAAGATAGATTATCCGGCAGGCGTTTTCCAGACTGGATGTCCAGTGATAGGCCTCTTCCAGGTTTTGACCCGCAGCAAAACTGCCGTGGCCGCGAACCAGGGCAATTTTATATTCCTTTAACAGGGGAGGGAGTTTCTCTTCAAGTTCTTTGGAACCAATAGGGTTTACTGCCTCAAGTACAGGTATTCTTTTCAGGAGATAGGCGCCTTCCGCGTCGATTGGAATTATTTGATCCTCAAGCAGGGAGAGAGCGATGGCATGTACCGGGTGCGCGTGCACAATAGCTAAAGCGGGTGTTCCCATGTAGATGGAACGGTGGACACCAATTTCAGTGGATGCCAGGCTCGACTTCTCATCATTCTTATACAGGCCCGTCTCTATTATGTCCTGTTCAGCGAGGTTTCCCAGCATGGAACCCCTTCTGGTTATGAGAATTTTATCTCCGCGGCGGACGCTCAGATTTCCGCTGTGGGAATTGTTCAATCCAGCCAGGAAGAGGTCCCTGCCAAAACGTTGAAAATCCTTGAACATAAACACCCCTCCAGTAACAGTCAATCTGGTTTATAACCCGGGAACAACAGCTACGCTCCTGTCCCGGTAAGCGATTAACCTCTAACAACAGGAACCCGGCAGCTTACCATCTCCGGAGTTCTAGGCCTGTGCATGGGGGCCTCAGTTAGAAACTGCTGGTTATTTTCTTCCCTATTCCAGGATATCCTTTTTTAGGCCAATGAATTACAAAAATAAGGGTGTTAAATTGGAGAGCAAACACCGGAACAATAATCATTAATCCAGTATATAACAAAGGACCTGTCGCTCCACCAGGTAAACAGCGACAGGTCCTTTTAACTCTGGAAAGTTCTACGCTTTATCCAAGGAGGACTTAACAGCAGGAGCATATAACTTTCTGGCTGCAACAGTTCTTAAGACAAGTGCCAGGAGAACCCCCACGGCAAGGGTTACGACCATGGCAGTCAGGGTGTGGAAGTAGTGCCAGAAAAGGAGGTAGCCTGTGGAAACTATAATAGACATCAGCATAAGCGGGAAGGCCACCTTCATAAACCCGATAAAGCTGATATGAAGGCCCCTTTTCTCAGCAATACCGATTACCACCACGTTGGCTGAAGCCCCAATGATCGTCCCGTTGCCCCCCAGACAAGCCCCCAGGGAGAGGGACCACCAGAAAAAGTTCAAGTCTGCGATCCCGCCAAGCTGGCCCATATCCTGAATAAGGGGGATCATTGTGGCCACAAAGGGAATATTGTCAACAAAAGCGGAGGCAATGGCCGATAACCAGAGGATGAGCATGCCGGTGGGGACGATCACACCCCCGGTCACGTCCAGGGCCCATCTTGCCACGGCCAGAATCACACCCACTTCTTTCAGGGCGCCGACGACCACGAATAGACCGATAAAGAAAAAAATCACGGGCCATTCCACAGCGTGCAGGGCTTGTTCCGGGTCCCGCCCGGTAACCAGGAGCAGGAGGCTGGCTCCGGTGAGGGCGATGACGGATGACTCCAGATGAATGTACTGGTGCAGAACAAAGCCCAGTACGGTAAGGCCCAGAACGATCAGGCACTTGCGCAGGAGACCGGGATCTTTGATGTAATCCTGTTCATTTAGATCCATAATCCTGGCCTGCAGTTCCGGGCGCATGACCAGAGATTTCCGGTAGATGAGTTGCAAAATAAATATTGTCAACACGTAGATAACCACGACCACCGGCGTCAAATTCAGGATAAAATCCATGAAGCCGAGTCCGGTGGCGCTGCCGATCATGATGTTGGGGGGGTCGCCAATAAGCGTGGCCGTGCCGCCGACGTTAGAAGCAATTATTTCAGATATTAAAAAGGGCAGGGGTGACATTTCAAGCTGCTGGGCAATGGCGATGGTAACCGGAACAACCAGGAGAACGGTTGTTACGTTATCCAGAAAAGCTGATAATACTGCAGTGACGAGGGCCAGGGCGTAAATAAGTTTCATGGGTTCTCCCCTGGAACCTTTGGCCGCCTTCACGGCGAGGTATTCAAAAACGCCAGTCTGCCTTGTTATTCCCACAATGACCATCATGCCCACCAGAAGACCGATGGTGTGAAAATCTATAGCATGGATTGCTGTTTCAGCAGGAATAATCCCCAGGATGACAACAAGCGCTGCGCCGGCAAAAGCCGCTACCGTCCGGTGTATTTTCTCCGACACGATAACCGCGTATGTAACTAAAAAAATTGCGGTGGCTATAAAAACCTGGTTGTTCTCTATCATAAAATCCCTCCGTGACAGCCTATCTATAAATTAAGTCTTCTTAATTTCTACATAATTTTATTATTTATGAGATTAATTATCAAGTTTTTTAAAAATGTAAGAAAATACTGACATTTTGCCAGCTGCACGGATTTTATATCGAAGTTTTGGGTTTTCCCTCTAAATTTTTGGATTAGTAAGAAATCCGTTTTAATACTGGAGTTGGCTTGAGAAGCCCGGGTTAATATAATATAATAAAATGGTTGTGCTTTGCGGCTTAATTAAACACGTTTCTAAATAACCAGGGGATAAACCCGTTGTTATAGTTCAAATAATAGCTATAATGGGGTGTAAAAAATGCCGTTTGAGAAGCCGGTGGGTATTTTTGATTCAGGGGTAGGGGGGCTTTCGGTCATGAGGGAAGTGCGCCGCCTGCTGCCGGCAGAGGATTTGGTTTATTTTGCTGATTCTGCCCACTGTCCTTACGGCCTAAAACCGCCCGGGGTAATCCTTGCCCGGGCTTTTGCCATCTCTGAGTTTTTAGTTGCCAGAGGCGCCAAACTCCTTGTGATTGCCAGCAACACCACATCTATTGTAGCCCTGGACGCTTTACGCCAGCGCTATAATCTACCCATTGTGGGCATTGAGCCAGCGGTCAAGCCGGCTGTTGCAGCAACACGCAACGGCAGGATCGGGGTCCTGGCGACAGGAGTAACCCTTGCGGGAGACCGGTTTAACTCATTGGTGGAGCGTTTTGGGAATGGGGTGGAGATTTATCCTCAGGCCTGTCCCGGCCTGGTTGAACTGGTTGAGTCAGGCGGCTTTAATAAACCTGAAGCTGAAAGCCTTTTGAAAACATACCTCACACCGCTGCTGGCCAGGGACATTGACACCATTGTGCTTGGCTGCACCCATTATCCATTTCTGCGCCCAGTGATAGAAAGGCTGGTAGGAAAAAATATAAGTGTTATTGACAGTGGAAGGGCAGTGTCGCAACAGGTTGTTCGGGTGCTTGAAAAGCACGGCCTGCTGCGGCATACAACACTAAAAGGCAAAGAATACTTTTTTACCAGTAGTGAACCCGGGGTGGTGGAACCGGTGGTAAGGTTACTTTGGGGAGATCCCGGGGTTGTTGTGGAACAGGCGGAAATATAGTCAGTATTAGGTAAGGCAATATAGATAAGTTATTTGTTTTTAAAACGGGTGGCTTGCAGCTTCTTTCTTTGTTGTGCCGGTTCTTCTTCCAGCCGTATGGTTTTAATCGCTTCATAGATTAGAACAGGCTGACTATTTTCGATCCTTATTTTCAGATCGCCCCAGCCCAACTCACGGATGAATTTAATCAGCTGCTTTTCCTTACTGCTTAAACAGTGGATAACCCCAAGCTCTTCCTGCATCATATCAACCTCTTTCATTGGTAACAATTTATGAAAATGTAATTATATGTATCATATTTTTTTCTTTTATTAAAAATGCTTATTTTATTAAGAATGCTAATCAGTATAGTTATTCTAGATAAAAACCAATAATCCTTCTGAAATGATATGATGTCAGCAATTATATCTTATTTATTGAGCTATAAGCAGGTCCAGACTTATATTTTTTTAACAATGTCCCCCTGCGATACCAGGGCGTAAGAGCTATGATACTGGATAAGATAACAGTTCGAATTGCTCCCGGTAATTATTTCTATGATTTTACCCCTGAACAGGCTGCCGTCCGGCAGGCAAACTTCAACTCTATCACCGACCCTGTAACCGTTCCGGACCATGATAGACTCCCCTATCCTTATGAATTAATTAAAACAAAAAACAATTTTATAAAATAAAAATATTTAAACAATATATTGAAAGCCCGGATGATTCATTATAAAATTGACTTGGCAAGGAAGCTTTACTGGAGGCAGGTGACATATTATGTATTGCAAGGATTGCGTGTTTTTTAAACAGTGGAAGTATTTTGAAGCTGCCATTTGTACTGGACCTTCCGGGAACAAGCCAGTAGAAGCTCAGAATAAAGTTTGTGAGGATTTTATCCCCCGGGGGCCCTTTAGTGAATGGGGAGAAGAGACATGCGGTCTAACCTGCTGCCGTTAAAACTTTTGAAAATGTTATTTAAGGCCGGAGAACCGGCCTTTTGCTTTATTGTATTACTGAATGGATCTGGCCTACCCAGGAGTGCACAACAACGCTGTTGCCAAGTAGTTGGTTACGTAAGAAGGCAATGTTAGATGAATAAGGGGGGCCAGACTTAGCGTTACTTTCCAACAGCTGCTTCAAAAAGCCTGGTTGATCACCTGGGAGGTTAACCAGGGTTACAAACCTGGACCGGGAACAGTTCCTCTTTGTTCAGGAAACAGGAAAGGTGACCGGTAATTAGGACCTCTTCCAGGTAACCGTAAAAGGTTTTTTCCCCTGGTAAAACATTTTGCCCGCAGACTGCACACTGGTAGTTTTCTGTACCGGCGCACAGGATGATACCCTCCACATTGCTGGAAGCCCAGGGGACTGTCACAACCTCCAGTGTGTTTTTCAGGGGTTCAACAGGTGTACAAGCCGGGTGGAAATAACGGCGAATTCTTCTGCCTGATTCACGGCAACGGTAAACAACGACAGGTGTATAGGGTAAAATCTTTTTACCGCATTTCAGGCAGGAACGGGTTTGCCTCCCATTTCCTTTGAGTACATAACGTGTTTCGGCTGGTTTTCGCCGTACTTCACGATCCTTTAACAGAACTAAGCGGGATTCATCAGCATATACCCATTCTTCCAAAGCCCTGTAATAATCGCGATAATTACGGTCCACCAGGCTGATTTCAGCCGGAAAGCCGGCAGCAACAGCCTGGCAGTGAAAAAGGTATTCGGCATGCTCGTGGGCAAAGCCTTCTATCTTACTAAGCTCCCAATTGTATTTGTTTTCATCCAGCCATTTATGAAAGGCGTGAAAAATATTGCCGGAGCATACGTAGAGGTAATCATCCCTGGCGACACGGGCATTTTGCAGCATTTGAATTAACTGGCTACAGACCTTTTCTTCCAAACTGGAACCGTCGTCCCAGGTGAGGGGTAAGGTGGATGAATATATTTCACCTGTTTTTTGGCATGCAAGTACGATAACTTCTGAAAACGCCCTGCACCCGCAGCCGGCGTCTTCAACCTGCCATTCCTTCAATACTGTACCTCCTTGAATAACTTTCCCGCACAGCTAAATATTTCCTGGAAATTGAAAGGGGAAACTCTCAGTTCGGACTGGTTGAGCAAGCGAAACCATAAAAAGGATTATTTTTGAAAAAACATACGTACGGCCAGGGCTATAAGAATTATGGCAAATATTTTGTTAAATGCCTCATTAGAAACATACTCTACCAGTCTGGAGCCAATCTGAGCGCCCAGGATACCTCCAAGACCAAGAAATATCCCCATGCGGTAGTCTACGTGATTGAGTTTTCCATGGGCAAATAGGGCGGATAAACTGATTACCAGGATGGCCAGAAAGGAAGTCCCTACGGCTCTTTGAGCCGTAAAGCCTAAGTAAATCAATAGTGGAACCATTATAAAGCCGCCGCCCAGACCTGAAAAACTGGCACCAATACCAACCAGTACACCTAGACCAACCATTATAGCTATATTCATTGTACGTCCTCCAGAAGTATTATATCATGTATTTTCAATATATAGTTGTTTAGATAAAACTGGTTCCGCTGCACCAAACCAACATAATCATAATACCCTAATACGACATTATATGGTACCATTTTAAATAAATATAGTGCTATTTAAAGATAATAATTCATTTTTCACACGCCAAATAATACTTAAACTGGTGTATGAGTAAAATTAATGTGGGTTTTCAGTATAGGGAGCAGTAAAAACAGGTAAAAAAAG
>LFSA01000031.1 GCA_001512635.1 Pelotomaculum sp. DTU098
TCCTTTTCTGAGACGGTTATAGTTATCTCTCTTTATCAAACAGTGCCTTGACACTATCGTTACCTTTTATTGGGTTTGACAAAATATTATTAAGATCTAAAATAGTTAGAGACTATTCAATAAATTAATCCTATTAAGAATTGTCTTTATATAAATGAAATGGGGAGAGCAGATGGAACTGTGTAATGAAACCCCGGTTATAGAAAACAAAGTGTTGTCTTCTGCGGAAGTAAAGAACATTATCGAGGAACTGACCAGGCAGAACTCGCGCATGGCCATTATCCAGCAGATTGCCAAAAGGATTAATGTGGAGATGTCCTATGACGATATCATCGATGAGGTAGCGGCGCCCCTGCGCAGTGTTCTCCCCTATGACCTGCTCAGTTTTTGCCTCCTGGAAAAAGGCCGGCTCATCATTAAATCAGGGGTACCCAAGGAACAAAAGATACTGGGTGTGGGCTGGATCCTGGACAGGCATAATTCGGCGCCCTGGAAAGCCATGTTGGACAAGCATTGCTTTTTAAGGCAGGACATCTGGAACGATCCAAACAAATACCAGGAAGATGACCACTTAAGGGAACTGGGCATTAAGTCGGCAATCATGGCGCCGCTCCTGGTCAACAACGAGGTTATCGGTGCCCTGAATTTCGGGAGTAAAGAGACCTATGTATATTCTGAGATTGATTTTATCTTTGTTCAGCAGCTGGCCGACCAGTTGGCTGTTTGCATCAATAATACCCGCTTATATGCTGAAGTCTCCAAAAGCAAGAGGGAGTGGGAGGAAACTTTCAAAGCAGTTCCGGGCAGGCTCTTTCTCATTGACCGTTCTTATAATGTGTTGCGCTCCAACAGCCAGGACCCCGTAACAAAGTCCGGCAGGGATGTAAAATGCTATGAGATCTTTGCCTGCTGCGGGGATCAGTGCCATTTATGTCCCGCCATGGAAGCCTTTAAAACGGGTAAGGCCTGTGCCGGGGAGTTCACCCATACCACTACCAAAAACATTTATAACATATCGGCCTACCCCCTCTACAACGAAAATAACGATCTTTACGGCATGGCTGTGTACGTTAATGATGTTACCGTCAAAAGAAGGATGGAGGCACAACTGTTTCAGTCTGCCAAGCTGGCAGCCATAGGTGAAATGGCCGCAGGCGTCGCCCACGAACTGAACAGCCCCCTCACCGCAATCATCGGCAACTCCAGCCTAATTTTGAGAGGCGCTCCGCTGGATGAAAAGTACTTAAAATTGCTACGGGATATCAAGTCCTGCGGGCAGAGAAGCAAGCGTATTATTCAAAACCTGCTTACCTTTGCCAGGCAGGACAGTTATACCTTCGCTCAAGTTTCCATCAACGACGTGGTGGAGAACAGTTTGTACCTGGTTTCCTATCAAATCGAAAAAAATAAGATAACCATAAATAAGAATCTCAATCCCCACATTCCCCCCTTTATGGGCAATAAGCTGCAGCTGGAGCAGGTGGTGATCAACTTTTTGCTCAATGCCAGGGATGCCCTGGAGGGGGTGGCGGGCGGTGTGATTGAAATCAGCACAAACATGCGGGAGGACGCAGAAGCTGGCTGCCCGGTGGTGGAGTTAAAAGTAGCGGATAACGGGGTGGGGATTCCGGAGAACATAATCGATCAAATATTCAACCCCTTTTTTACTACCAAGGAGAAAACCAGGGGAACCGGCTTGGGGCTTTCCGTGAGCCTGGGTATTGCCCAAACCCACGGCGGCAGGATCGAGGTTGACAGCGAGGTTGGCAGGGGCAGTGTTTTTTCCTTGATTATTCCATTGTAGCAGATAATAACAAGTCTGGGGTGACAGCAGTGAAGAAGCCCGAAATTTTGGTGATTGATGACGAGGCTGAAGTAGGTACCTTCTTTGAGTTCTATTTTAAAGAAGAAAAGGGTTACCCTGTGGATGTGGCTAATTCAGGCATTGCGGCCAGGGCCTTCCTAAGCGAAAAATCCTATGATTTAGCCCTGGTCGACTTGAAGCTGCCCGATACTGATGGGATTACCCTGCTGAAAGAAATCAAGGAGAGCAACCCCGCCTGCGAGGTAATCATTATGACCGGTTACAGCACCATTAAATCTGCCGTAGAAGCCATGAAGCTGGGCGCCTTTGATTATATCGACAAGCCCTTTGATGAACTGGATGAACTGGACAACCTGCTGGACCTGGCCTTGCAGTCCATTAATAATAAACAGCAGTTTATCAGTGATGAGCTGAAAAAGCTTGCTTCGGAATTCAGCATCATTATGGCCGATGACAGCCCGCTGAAAGAAGTGCTCCTCTTAGGTAAAAAAAGTGGCCAGCCGCAAAGTTTCCGTTTTGATTGAAGGTGAGACCGGTACCGGGAAGGATTTGCTGGCCAGGTTTATCCATGCCAACAGTCCCCGTTTCGGCAATCCCTTCATCTGTGTAAACTGCGGGGCGCTAACCGAGTCGCTGCTGGAAAGCGAGCTTTTTGGACATGAAAAAGGGGCCTTTACCGGTTCGCAGGGTGTCCGGCACGGGATTTTTGAACTGGCCAACAAGGGTACCCTCTTTCTGGACGAGATCGGCGAGGCCTCGCCCGCTATCCAGGTCAAGCTGCTGCGGGTTTTAGAAAACGGCGAATTCTACCGGGTTGGTGGTGAAAGACCGCTTAAAACCGATGTCCGGGTACTGGCTGCCACCAATAGGAACCTGCGGGAGGCGGTAAAGGATAAACTTTTCCGGGAAGACCTCCTCTACCGCCTTGATGTTGTCAGCCTGCATATCCCGCCCCTGCGGGAAAGGCCCATGGATATTGTGCCGCTGGTGAACTACTTCATTGAAAAAAACTTACCGGTAGAAGAAAGGCATTTGCGCGTCCGGTTTAGCGACCAGGCCATGTCTCTGTTGCAAAACTATTCCTGGCCGGGCAATGTCAGGGAGTTGTCCAATGTGGTGGCCCGTTCCCTCGCCCTCAGGAGCAGCGACCTGATTGGTCCGGATTGCCTGCCCGGGTACATTGTCCACAATGAGCAGGATTTTTTGGACAAGCACCTGGGTACAAAAACAAACATTAACGAGGTGCTCCGGGACTGGAGCCGAAAACTGCTCAAGGTGATTCTGAGCAAGGGCAGTATTGACCTGGGGGAACTCAAGGACGCAATGGAGCGGGAGGCCACCTGGACGCTCAGGCAGGTCATAGAGGAAACCCTGGCCAAGACCGGAAATAACCGGACAAGAGCATCTAAACTTTTGAATGTTACCCCGCGGGTTTTACGTTACCTGCAAGGGGAGAAAGGAAAATAGATTTACACCGGGCTGGCTGCCGCTTTTTCGGCAAGCGGCCATTTTTTTGTCGGTAATAACCGCCATTTTCACTTTAAATCAGCCGGAAATTTCTGTTCGAGTTTTCTTGAATAAAAAAAGAACCCAGTATTCTCAAGGCCTCGCGAGTAGAGGTCTTACTTTTTTGAAAATTCATAAAAGCTGGCATCTTCCTTGCTTTAAGAATATTCAGCAAAGGAGGGCGATGCTTTCATGTACAAGATCGTTCATAAAGAAATTCTGGCCCCCACCATCAATCTGATTGAAATCGAGGCTCCTCTGGTGGCTGGAAAGGCTGAGGCCGGCCAGTTCGTCATCCTTCGCCTTGGGGAGGGCGGCGAACGGATCCCTCTCACAATTGCAGACTTTGACAGGGAGAAAGGGACTATTACCTGCGTCTTTCAGGAAGTGGGGAAAACCACTAAACAACTGGGGACTTTGGAAGTAGGGGACGAGCTCAAGGATTTCGCCGGACCTTTAGGACTTCCCTCCCGGATCCAGAATTACGGGAGCGTGGTCTGTGTCGGCGGCGGCGTCGGAGTTGCCCCGGTTTACCCCATTGCCCGCGCTCTTAAGGAGGCAGGCAACGAGGTAACCGGAATTATCGGCGCCCGCAACAGGGAGTTGCTATTCTGGGAAGACCGGATGCAAGCTGCCTGTACCAGGCTGCTGGTGGCCACCGATGACGGTTCTTACGGGCATCACGGCTTTGTCACGGATCTCCTCCGGGAAGTCATTGGGGAAAAGAAGGAGCTGGATTTATGTATCGCCATCGGCCCGCTGCCGATGATGCGGGCAGTGAGCAACCTGACCCGGGAGTACGGCTTAAAAACCGTGGTCAGCCTTAATTCCATCATGGTCGATGGGACAGGTATGTGCGGCTGCTGCCGGGTCACTGTGGGCGGCGAAACAAAGTTTACCTGTGTTGACGGTCCGGAGTTTGACGGGCACCTGGTTGATTTCGAAGAAATGGCCCGGCGGTCCGTTATTTATAAGCCCATGGAGCAACTTGCCCTGGAGCTCTACCTGGAAGGGACCGGGCACAGGTGCAGCTGTGGGCAGGGAGGTGAAAAATAATGGCCGGTGAAAAGCGGCCCCCAAAAACCATCATTCCCAAGAAGTACCCGATGCCGGTCCAGGATCCCCAGCGCCGGATCAAAAATTTTGAGGAAGTGGCTCTGGGCTACCCGGAAGATACCGTCATAGCCGAGGCAAAACGCTGCCTTGACTGTAAAAACGCACCCTGCCGGCAGGGTTGCCCGGTGGATGTGGACATTCCTGCCTTTATCAGGCTGGCGGCCCAAGGGGATTTCGCCGGGGCGATTCAAAAGATCAAAGAAACAAACGCATTGCCGGCAATTTGCGGGAGGGTCTGCCCCCAGGAGAACCAGTGTGAAAAGTTCTGTACCCTGGGGAAAAAATACGAGCCCGTCGCCATAGGCCGCGTTGAGCGCTACTGCGCGGACTGGGAGCTGGCCCGGGGCGCCTTGCCCCAGAGGGTTGCGTCGCCTACCGGTAAGAGGGTTGCCGTTGTCGGTTCAGGGCCGGCTGGTCTCACCTGTGCCGCCGACCTGGCCAAAGCCGGACACGGGGTTACCGTATTTGAAGCTCTACATGTGCCCGGCGGCGTCCTGATGTACGGCATTCCTGAATTCCGCCTGCCCAAGCGGGTGGTGCAAGCCGAAGTTGATAACCTGAAGAAGCTGGGGGTGAGGATCGAGGTCAACGCTGTTGTGGGTAAATTTGCCACGGTTGACGAATTACTCAACGGCGGCGGATTTGACGCTGTTTTCATCGGTACCGGGGCTGGCCTGCCCTATTTTATGAAAATTCCCGGCGAAAACGCCTGCGGTGTCTATTCAGCCAACGAATTTCTGACCCGCACCAACTTGATGAAGGCCTACCTCTTCCCCGGATGCGATACTCCCATCCGGGTGGGCAGGAAAGTTGCCGTGCTGGGGGGCGGCAACGTGGCCATGGATTCGGCACGTACGGCCCTGCGCCTGGGAGCGGAGGAATCCTGGATTGTTTACAGGCGGTCCAGGCGTGAGATGCCGGCGCGTCGCGAGGAAGTGGAACACGCAGTGGAAGAGGGTGTTAAATTTGCCTTTCTGACCAGCCCCACAAGAATTATCCATGATCACAATTACTGGGTTACAGGCATGGAATGCCTGCGCTATGAACTGGGTGAGCCGGACGCCTCCGGTCGCCGCAGGCCTGTGCCCATTCCCGGGACCGAGTTTGTAATGGAGGTGGACACGGTGGTGGTGGCCATCGGACAGGGTCCCAACCCCCTTGTGCCCAGGACCACCAGCGGTTTGGAGGTTAACAGAAAAGGCAATATTGTGGCCGATCCGGTCAGCGGGGCTACTTCTAAGCCCGGTGTTTTCGCAGGCGGGGACATTGTGACCGGCGCCGCCACCGTCATCCTGGCCATGGGGGCCGGGCGCGCGGCTGCGAAGGCCATGCACAGCTACCTTACCCAAAAGGGAGCGGTCCGGTAAAGCTGGTAAGGAGAAGCTGGGCAGGAGTTTTCTGGACCAGGCGAAAATTAATAATTTAACTAACTTTAACTAAAGGAGGTATTATAATGCAAGACTACTTGATCCCGGAAACGGTAGAACAAGCCCTGTCCCATTTGCAGAGCAACAAGGGAAGGGCCAGGGTTGTTGCGGGCGGCACCGACCTGCTCCTGGACCTTGCAGAGGGCAAAAAAGAGGCTGTTGTGCTGGTTGACCTAACCAGGATTCCCTCTTTGCAGGCAATCACAATCGAGGATGAAACGATCAAAATCGGTGCCGCTGTAACCCATAACCAGGTTGCCAGGTCCAAATTAATCCAGGAAAGGGCTTCGGTCCTGGCCCGGGCGGCCCGGTCGGTTGGTTCCCTGCAGATCCGCAACATTGCCACGGTGGTTGGCAATGTTGTCAACGCCCAGCCGGCGGCGGATACTGCTGTGGCCCTGGTGGCCCTGGGCGCTGTTGCTGAAGTGGTGTCGCCGTCGGGAAAAGAATACATCCCGGTGGAAAAACTGTATGCCGGTGTGGGAAAGAGCATCCTGGACAGCAGCACCCAGATTGTGACCAGGATCCAGTTCCCGGCCTTATTAAAAAATCAGGGTTCTGCCTATGAGCGCCTGGAGCAGAGGAAAGCACTGGCTCTTCCCATGCTCAATGTTGCAGTAGTCGTATCCCTGGCGGATAACCAGTTCCAGTGGGCCCGCATCGTCATGGCCCCTGTAGGGCCGGGACCGGTACGAGCTACCGAAGCTGAGGCATTCTTAAAGGGGGCGGATGTTACCCTTGAGAACATCGAAAAAGCAGCAGCCGCGGCCAGGGCCCAGGCCAATCCCAGGTCCAGCGCGCTCAGGGGTTCCCGGGAGTACCGCCTGGAGGTGCTGCCGGTCCTGGTCCGGAGAGCGCTGGAGGCGGCCGTCGCCCAAGCCGGGGGCAACTGCAAACAATAGAAAGGAGGCAGACCAATGAGCGCTAAAACACTCACTTTTACTCTCAACGGTGAATTAACCAGGGTGGTTGTGGAACCTTCCGACATGCTGGTAGATGTGCTCAGGGACAAGCTGAACCTGATTGGGGTAAAAAAAGGCTGCGGTAAGGGTGAATGCGGGGCCTGTACAGTGATTATGAACGGGGATGCCGTTAACTCCTGCCTTATTCCTGCTCTGAAAGCGGAGGGTGCTGTGGTGGAAACCGTTGAAGGCATCGGAGGCCCGGGCAAATACCACCCGCTGCAGGAAAGCTTCATGGATCTTGGGGCCATTCAGTGCGGTTTCTGTACACCGGGTATGATCATGTCAGCCAAAGCCTTGCTGGACAAAAATGACCAGCCCACCCGGGAGGAGATCCGGGAGGCCATCGCGGGGAACATCTGCCGCTGTACGGGGTACGTGAAAATAGAAAAAGCGGTATAAGCTGCCGCCGAAAAAATTAGAGAGGGCAAGTAAAGGAGGTGCCGGTATGAAAAACTACAGTGTTGTGGGAAAAAGTGTTAGAAGGCTTGACGCTGAGGAGAAAGCCACTGGTAAAGCGGTCTTTTCCAGCGATTTCACGCTGCCCGGTATGCTGTACGGCAAGGTGTTGCGCAGTCCGTACGCCCATGCCAGAATTGTCAGCATCGACACCACGGAAGCCGAGAAGCTGCCAGGGGTCAAAGCTGTTATCACCTACAAAAACACCCCGCGGGAGTTATTCAACACCTCGGCAACAATGACTTTTACCGTGCCGGCCCAAAAGCCAGTACTGGACCAGTATATTTTTGACAACGTGGTGCGTTACGTGGGAGACGAAGTGGCGGCAGTGGCGGCGATCAGTGAAAAAGTAGCTGAAGAGGCTTTGCAGCTGATTAAGGTAGAGTATGAAGAACTGCCGGCAGTATTTGATCCCCTGGAGGCAATGAAACCGGAGGCTCCGGATATCCATGCCAACTGCAAGGAAGGTAAAAATATCATCGGGGAAATCATCAAAATCTCCATGGGGGACGTGGAGAAGGGCTTTAAAGAGTGTGACCACGTCATTGAAAAGACTTTTAAACTGCCCATCGTAAAGCAGGTCCAAATGGAGACCCAGGCTGCCGTAGCCCAGGTGGAGGTTAACGGAAAGATTACGGTTTGGTCAACCACCCAGACCCCGCACCCCACCCGGATGATTTTGGGCAAAATTTTCGGGGTGCCGGTCAGCAAAATCAGAGTTTTGAATCCTCCCTATGTGGGCGGCGGTTTCGGGGTGCGGATCGGCCTGAGCGCCAAGGCCGAACCCATTGCCGTGGCGTTGGCCATGCAGGCCGGCAAACCGGTCAGGGTTGTTTATTCCAGGGAAGAGGATTTTATGGCTTCCGACACCCGGCACGGGGGGTACGTTACCGTCAAACTGGGAGCCAAGAAAGACGGCACATTCCATGCCCTGGACCTGAAGGCGGTTTTGAACGGGGGTGCCTACTGCAGCTTCAGCACTGAAACACCGGGTGTGCTGGGCGCAATGGGGCTGGCAGTTTACCGGGTTCCCAACCAGTCTTATTACGGCCACAGCGTTTATACCAACGTGATCCCCGCCGGCGCCATGCGCGGCTTCGGGAACCCCCAGGCAATGTTCCCCATTGAATCAGTGGTGGATATGATGGCGGAAGAAGTGGGTCTGGACCCGCTGGAACTGCGCCTGAAAAATATAATGAGAGCCGGTGACCCCTGGTGTCTTCCCTATCCCTGCCAATCAACAGGACTGGCCGAGTGTATTGAGAGGGGGGCTAAGAGCATCGGTTGGGAGCGGCGCGGCAGCCTCAACCAGCCTGGAGCTAAAAAATTGAGGGGAATCGGCGTCGGTGTGGGTACCCACGTCAGCAACTCCTGGCCGTTCTGCGTGGACTATGATAACGCCATTGTCACCATCCAGCAGGATGGTTCCATCCACCTGGCCTCCGGGGTGCCCGACATCGGCACCGGAACCAGCACTGTCCTGCCACAGCTGGCTGCCGAGGTGCTGGGCGTAAGACTCGAGGAAGTTAGCCTTGCCTTCGGCGACACCCAGAGCACTCCCTTCGATATCGGCAGCCACGCCAGCCGAACCTTGTACGCCGCAGGTACCGCCGTGGTGGCGGCGGCGGAGGACGTCCGGAAGCAGCTATTGGAATACGCAGGAAATTTCCTGAAAGTTTCACCGGAAAGGTTAGATATTAAGGATTCTGTGATCTACATCACCGGCCAGGAACTGGTGGAGGATTGTGCGGGCACAGGCCTGTGTAATACCGGCGAGGGAAGAAGAAGTGTGACTCTGCAGGAACTGGCCTACCACGCCCACCTTCGCAACAAGCAGTTCATCGGCGTGGGCCGGATCGTACCCGAAAACGCTCCGCCCTGGCATGCCCACTTCGCGGAGGTTGAAGTGGACACGGAAACGGGCCAGGTCAAGGTGATTAAAGTGGCAGCAGCACACGATGTGGGTAAGGCCATCAACCCGGCTATTGTGGAAGGGCAAATCGAGGGCGGTGTCCTCATGGGTGTGGGTTACGCCCTCAGCGAGGAAATCCTCCACGACGCCAAGGGTCGGCCGCTGCACAACAGCCTGCACAAGTACATGCTCCCCACCGCCGAGGATGTTCCGGAAATCGATGCCATTGTGGTGGAGGCTGAGGATCCCAGCGGGCCCTTCGGCGCCAAGGGTGTGGGAGAGACGGGTCTGGTTCCTACAGCAGGGGCTATCGCCAATGCGGTTTATAACGCCACCGGGGTGCGGTTTTACGAGATACCCCTGACCCAGGAAAAGGTTTTCAGGGCCTTAAAGGCAGCCAAAAATTCTAAAAATTCAACTAGTTGATTGCGGCCTTTAGACTTAGCTACGGAGAAACTTGAGAACCAGCGACCTTCCCTGTGGTTGGCCGGAACCCTCGGCACCGTCCCTGCGCTTGCTGGTTACTGTGGTTGCCCGTGGGCCAGGAAAGGCTTTACCCGCTGTGTTTGAACACAATGAAAGGACCCCTTAAGCAGAATGCCTTAAGGGGTTTCCTTCTTGTTTGTGGAGAATTTTTTAAACTCTTCTATAAGTTGATTTTTTCAATTTAGTTCAGGGGAGGACCAAGAATCCCCCAATAAATATCTGTTATAATTTTATTATTATAATTATTATACAGGCTTCAATGATGATTTTAACAGGTTCGGGGTTAACTAAAATAATCCCTGAGCCTCTACCTGACCATTGTCAAGCTTCACCAATCAACAAGGTTAAAGAGGTGCCGGGGATGGTTATGTAGAAATCCCTGGGGTAATCGCCTGGCACTGGTTTATAATAGAATTGGATCAGCAGTCCAGGAATAAATAAGATGTGGGGGAAAGATATATGTCGAGTATTGTATTTAAAAAATATGATGTTGAGAGTACTTTTCTGGATCCCCGCCAAAATTTTCAGCGGACAACGGTTAAATCCCAGGTAAGGCTTGACCCGCTAACCGGTAGAACAGGGCACTATTCCCATTTTGGGGCCATTACTCCCCAGCAGCTGGACCTGGAAAAATACCTGGATTCCCAGGGCAAGGGGTTTTGTCCCTTCTGCAGCCCCTACAGGGAAGAGTTGACGCCCAAATTCCCCGGGGAAATAATCCCGGAAGGCCGCCTGGCCAGGGGGGAGGCCCTGCTGGTGCCCAACCTGCATCCTTACGATGTCTATAGCTCGGTCTGCATTATGACTAGGGAGCATGTTGTTCCCCTGGCTGAGTTCAGTTCCGAACACTTACATAACTCTTTCAGCCTCGGACTGGATTTTTTAAAAAGAATAAAGTCCATTGATCCCTCATTGCCATACCAGGTCATGGGCTGGAACTATATGCCACCGTCCGGCGGCGGGCTGATCCACCCGCACCAGCAGTACTTTGCCACAAGAAACCCCGGCAACCTCTTTAATGATGAATTCAGGGCTTCAGAAAGGTTTTACGAGAGTTGCCAGAGGAACTACTGGCATGAGTTGATCAGCATTGAACAAAGGAATGGCCAGCGTTATATTGGACAGCTTGGAGACTCGCACTGGCTTGCATCTTACGTGTCAATGGGGGTAATGGGAGAGATCCTCTGTGTATTTCCAGAGGTGTACTGTCTGGATGATTTTACAGCCGCAAATACCAGTGAGCTTATTGACGGCCTGCAAAGGATTTTCAACTACTTTGGAGAGGCAGGTGTCTTCAGCTTCAACGCAACCTTATTCTTTGGTTCCGAAGGCCAGCGGTTTTATTCCGCGCACTTCAGGATTGTCCCCAGAACTTTCTTGAATACCAGGGACTACGCCACGGATATGAACTTCTTTCAGGTGATGCTGCAGGAACCGGTTAGTGTTGTCTGGCCGGAGGACCTTTGCCGGGAAGTCAAGAAATACTTTTAGCAGTACCAGGCCGGGTAAAGCAGTGCTTTCTTGCCGGCGCTTATAAATATTGGTAATGCAGAAATAATGTAGACCTTTCTACCCAGGATGTAGACATCTTTCAACCTCTGCAGGTGCGCTGCGCCAGCGGTATGGATGAATCAGATTTAAAGTAAAGCAAGGGACAGCGGGAATGGTCCCGTTGTCCCCTGAGGAGATTTATAACCAATGAAAAACCTTCCCCTTGCTTTTCTCCGGCAGGTACGACGCTCACCTTATACACTGTTTTAGAAGAACTTCTTGGAATCCATCAGCGCCTGGACGTCATTCAAGGCCTCGCCGAAGCGCTGGAAGTGGACCACTTCCCTCTGCCTCAAAAACCGCAAAGTGTCCTTTACGCCGGGGTCGTCTGTGAGCTGGATCAGGTGCTCATAGGTGGCCCTGGCTTTTTGTTCTGCGGCCATGTCCTCGTGCAGGTCGGCGATAGGATCGCCGGTAGCCTGGATGTAAGCCGCCGTCCAGGGCATTCCGGCTGCGTCCGCCGGGTAAACGGCCCGGTCATGTTCGGCGAAATATGCTCCCAGTCCGGCTTCCCTCAACTGCTTTGCCGGGACGCCCTTCACCAGCTTATAGATCATGGTTGCTACAATTTCCCAGTGGGCCATCTCCTCGGTGCCGATATCAGTAAGCAGCCCCTTAGCTTTATTTGTGGGCATGGTATAGCGCTGGGTCAAATAACGCACCGCAGCGGAGAGCTCGCTGTCCGGGCCGCCGTACTGGGCCATCAGAAGTCTGGCCATACCGATATCGTTTTTATAAACCCGGACCGGGTATTCCAGTTTTTTTTCGTATATCCACATAACTAAATCCCTTCCTATTTGTATTCAATTTCCCACGGCCAGGGGTCTTCAATCCAGGGCCAGGGGTATTGCGAGGGCGCATCGCCAAAGACTCTCAACGGCCCGTACGTCTTTTCGTAACATTCGATAGCCGCAAAGAGTTTATCGCGTATGGTATAAAAGTCCCGGAGCGCGGCCCGGTCCCCGGGGTGCGTGTCCAGATACAGATTCAGCTCAATCGCTACGAATTCCAGGGCCTGGATTTCCTTCAGCATGGATAGTCTTTTGTCCATTATTTCACCTCATTTTTTAAACCATTCATAACGGGTAGGGACTATAAAGGTCCGGAAAAGCTGTTCCCTTTTCCAGCGCTTCAGCCGGGCTGAAAAGCCGCCCGTTTTTTTGCCAGACCACATAAGCCCTGGCGAGACGGTAAACCGTGCCAAATCCTGCTGTTAGGTAGTCAGGTATTCCTTGTAACTCAGCGGTAGCTACTTCAACACCTGTCTGCTCTTTTTGAGAGATATCCTGGCTCTCGCCGGGCTTTAACGGCCTGGTCTGGTCAGGGTTTTTTTGTGACATAAAAGGTCCTCCTTTGCCATATGACGACATGTTTTCGTTCTTTGATTTAAACTATGGCTCACAGGGAAATAATGTTACATTATTTAGTAAATTAGTAAAATGTAAGCAATCACAATTTGTCCATAACAGCTTTTAAGCCAAGGCCCTGTAGCAGCTTTACCCCGCAAGTACTCCTGCAACCATCAACAGTCCTGCGAAATCATTAACCAGTTATTTTATTAAAATCAACATCTTTTGGATTTGAAGGCTCCATTAGAATTTGATTTGCATATTAATAAATTAATGAACAATATGCGACAAATTTTTAGTTTTTCAGCAGGGTTCTTGCCCAGGCGGATTTTCCTCAGCAATGGTAAAGGCCGAGAGGTATCCGCAGTTTCAACAATCACTGCACACAGGGTGACCTTACTATGGTGCAGTTTAGGGTCAAGAGCGGGAAAAGTTGGTGGGATGCTGAGGTGGCCTGGATTTGAGGGAAAGAATATACCTGGCAAGTCCCCATATGAGTGAACAGGGATTTGAAAAACAATATATAGATGAAGCTTTTAAAACAAACTGGATTTCTCCCCTGGGACCCAATGTTGATATGTTTGAAAAGGAAGTTGCTGCTTACGTAGGAGTCAGGCATGCGGCAGCTTTATCGTCGGGGACTGCCGCCATCCATTTAGCTTTGAAAGCACTGGGGATAAGGGAAGGTGATCTTGTATTCTGTTCTTCCCTTACCTTTGCGGGTAGTGTCAATCCTGTTCTTTATGAGAGGGCGATCCCGGTATTTATAGACAGCGACAGCTCCAGCTGGAATATGTCCCGGGAGGCTTTGTGGAAGGCCTATCAAGTTTATCCGTCTCCCCGGGCTATAATTGTTGTTAATTTATACGGTCAGTCCGCCGATTATGATCGTATCAGGGAAGTAACCGAAGAGTATGGTACGCCGATAATCGAAGATGCGGCTGAAAGCCTCGGTGCGACATATAAGGGGGTACAAACAGGGGCCCTGGGTGATATCGGCGTATTTTCGTTTAATGGAAACAAAATCATAACCACTTCCGGCGGGGGAATGCTTGTTTGTAATGATGAGGAGGTAGTAAAAAAAGTAAGGTATTGGGCTACCCAGGCCCGGGAAGACGTACCGTGGTACCAGCATAAGGAAGTCGGCTACAATTACCGGATGTCCAATATTTGCGCCGGCATAGGGAGAGGTCAGCTGAAGGTCCTGGAGGAGAGAATTGCTAAAAAAAAATTTATCTACGAAATGTATCAGGAGTCCTTTGCTGATATCCCTGAAATCAGGATGATGCCGGTCTGTGCTTACGGCACACCGAACTACTGGCTTTCCTGTATTATCCTGGATAGGTCCTGCCGCCTAAAGCCCTTCGATATTATCAGGGCGCTGGCCAAAGAGAATATCGAGAGCAGGCCTATATGGAAACCTATGCATTTGCAGCCGGTGTATGCAGGTAAGCCCTTTTTCAGCAGCGTTGAAGGCGATATCATTGTAGCGGAAGATATTTTTAACAGAGGTGTTTGCCTGCCCAGCGACACCAAAATGACCACAGGGGATATTGAAATGGTGGCCGGCATAGTTCGTCAATTATTTGGAAAACAATAATAGATCTGGGTTTAATTTGGTTTTAGTTTAAATACTAAAGCATCGAGGTTGTCAAAAACACCTCGATGCTTTAAATGTTTGCTTTAAATATTTATGCCTGTATTTATAACTTTATAGCTTTTTATACCAGGTAAGACATCCATGCCGCTGAAACGGTACCAGCGTAAAGGATGAAAAATGTTTATTTTCAGGGCAGGCGCTTATCCCTTCAAGCTCCGGATGAACTCCAGGATCCAGAAGGAGAACACCACCCGGACACCCTTGTTCCCTGTGCTTTCCGCAATCGCCTGACCGGTATGAAGGCGTTCCGCTGTTCCGGAGAGTGGATCAGGGCAGGGGGCGGCGGGTTCTAAGGTAGTGCCCCGGGTGCCGCCGAAACCGAAGCTGGAAACGAAATCGGATCCTTCCAGGGTGCTGTTAGCAGACCCGGAGGAAGAACCGGGATCTTTCCGGGTGTTAATGCCGGATGCCGGGTTGATGCAGCTGTCTCTATCGCTGCCGGTTTTTCCGCCGTCAAGTGCGGTGCCCGGCTGCGGGATGCCTGCCACTGGCGTGCCCGGCATAGCTGTGCCCGGCTCAGGCGTGACGGTTCCTTGCTCACCCTCAGAGTACGGGTTCACAGCAGCCACGCTTCTTGTCAAATCCACAAAGCAGAGGGGCGGGAAAAGGACGCACCACCAGTTCGTCCCCCCGCCTTCGCCGATTACCACCTGTACGGCTTCATAGTCTCCGGCCGGGAGGATAAATGGCCCGTAATGCTTGGTGGGGAATGGAAAACAAGCCAGCTCAACGCGCACCGGGTATTCTTTTCCGGCAGCCCGGACTTCACGCTCAGCGGTTTCCTGAATCAGGTCCAGGTTGTTCCTGGCAATGTCTCTGGCTGAAGCGATATCATCAATTGCAAGAAACACGTGAGCTACATCCCGGACGATGGCGTCCCTTACTCTTCGCTTCAGGTCCTGATCGAACTGGCTGTCGCTGTTTGCCACCACATGCAGGCGGATAAACTCCCCGGAGCCGGATGCTACGGTTTTTGATTCCTGTCCCTGCCGCAGGTAAAAGGTAGAAAGTATCACAGCAAGAAAGATAACCATTGTTAATAGTATTTTTTTATTAATCCCGCTCAAATGCTCTCCCTCAATTCTAGAATAATTAACATGATTTTTAGCCAACCTGTCCAACATTAACCGGATCAAACCCTTTTAAACCCCGCTTATCAGCAGGGGCAAATCCTTTAACTCCCCAAAGTGTAAAAACCGGGCCCCCTCACACTCCAGATTTGCCTAAACTCAATTTCCCAACCCCCAAACTCACCGGATCCCCGGCCCTAATTTCTCCGGCCGGACTAATACAGAAGGCTCTCAGTTTTGTTACTAAGGTTTTCAACTAACTATAGTATGCCCATAATTTAGACAGCCAAACTCCAGCTGTAGCGGCGCCTCCCCTTTGGAGGGATAAAAATGTATATAATTTCCAGGCCTGTAACCCTCAAAACAATTTTGGGCAATCGTATCCGTAATTATGAAAGGACGGCGCGGAAGGGGGGAAGGTTTTTTAGCAGGACGCCAATACTGACTAACTAACCTGTAATTCAATGGGGAGGTGTTTTACATGAAAAGGAAAGGTCTTTTAACCTTTGCTTTGGCGGTGGTCCTGATTCTCTCAATGGCAGTTTCAGCCTATGCCGATCCCGGTAAAGGAAAGGGAAAAACAAAGTTCAAGCCTAATAACAATAAAATCAAGATTGTCCATCTGGTGGATATAAAGTCTCACTGGGCAGAGCAGCCGATTCTGTGGATGTGCGGACAGGGTATCCTGACGGGTTATCCTGACCTGACTTTCAGGCCTAATACCCCCGTCACCAAATATGAAGCCATCATGATGATTTCCAGGGCCTCCGGTTTTGATGGAACCGTCAGGATCGAGCCGAGGCGCTCATGGGGCAAGGATGTACCTGCCTGGATGGAGGATTGTCTTGATTTTGCAGTTGATGAGGGAATTTTGACGGAAAAAGAGGCTGCTGATTTGCAAGGATGGAAACCTGCAAAGCGTTACGAGGTAGCGGTTTGGGCAGCCAGGGCAATGGGTGTGGATAGAGATGATAATTATTACTTCCAGGATTTAAATGATATACCCTTTTACGCCAGGACCTACGTGGGCGGGATGTTTAAACACCGGTTCATGGTTGGTTATCCCGGCAATGTATTCCAGCCCAATAAGCCTATAGCACGGGCGGAGCTGTCGGTTGTCCTGTACCGGATCCTCCTGTGGCAACTCCAGGATGATCCTGATCAAAACAACGGTGACGAAGATTATGATGATCTTGAATTAGTTAGCTTGAAACCAGCCGACGGCAGCGAGGGTGTGGACCCGTCAACCAGCAGGCTGATTGTCAGGTTCAACCTGGAAGTTAAGGCCGCGGAGGATAACGAAAGTGTCAAGGACGGCATCAGGGTAAGGAATATAACAGATGGTTATGATGTTAAGATTGACAGGGTTGCCTTCAAAGGCAAAGAATTATGGATTGACCTTGCTGAATCACTGGAAAGTAATGCGACCTACAGGGTTACCATCGACGACGATATCATTAAGGACAAGGAATACGGGCAATACTTTGAAGGTATTGACGCTGGAGACTGGGAATTCAGTACGGATTACAGAGAGCTTGAGATCCTGGAGCTAACTCCCGAAAACGGGGCGACAAGAGTTGACGGTCCCGAAACAGAGGTCCTGGAAGCCAGGTTTAACGGGGACATCCGGGTTGTAGACGGTAAAGACCTGCTCAGTTCGGTAAGGGTATATAATAGAACAGACAGGGAAATTGTTGAAATTGAAAAGGTCGAAGTGGACGAGGACACGCTCCGGATCACCCTGGAGGAGCCCCTATTGAGGAGAACTACCTATGAAGTGACCATCAGGTCAAATTACTTTGAGGATGAAGACACAGGCTATAAATTCGAGGGCCTCAACGGCAGCGAATGGAGATTTACAACCCGCTAATTGTTTGAACAGCATAATCGATATTAAATAGTGTTGTATAGAAGTAAATCTAGAAGTAGAAGTATGTAATGAAGGCAAAAGACAGCCTGGTTGACAACCTTCTATCCCTCTTTCACGGCAGGGGGTCGGTTATCCTGGTACCTGTAAACTGGTGCTGGGAGAACCGGCCCCCGCCGCCCTTTTGTCGCCTTCGCTTGGTGTGCCGGGGTGAGCCGTCTCCCCGGCACGCTGTGGTCAAGCTGTGGTCAACCGGATAACTCTCCCCGGTTCCCCTGGTGGACCGGGAGATGCGTCCCCAGGTCAGTGTTTGGTCAACCGGGAGAACTGACACCCCCTGAACAGCGTACCACCCTGGCCGGAGAACTGCCCCCCGGCTCTGCTCCCGTACCCCCCTGGTCCTGCATCCTTGACCTGGTCACCACCTTCCTTGTTTTCTGGCGTTAATTTTTTTGAAAAACCATTTAACAAAGGAGGGAATTTTTTGTTAATGTAGAAAGTATGTATTTACTTTGTACATATTTTGTGGACAGAGGAATAGATCAGGGGCCGGGGCGTGGGGATTTTGAAAATTGAGATAAGGGGTGTAGAGAAGCTAAGTTTTAGAGAACGCCAGGTTGTAACCATGAAGGAAATGGGTTACTCCACCGGGGAAATTGCCCGGCAGTTGGGGCTTGTTGCCAGTACTGTATCAACCCTGTACAACCGTGCTAGGACCAAAGGTTATGAGGTTGTAATTATCATTCCGGGGCATAACCTTGGTATTTTTGGAACATCAGAGGAAGAGGAGGAAAAAACGTGAGCCAGCCGCTGAGAATAGAGCATGATCTGTATTACATGCCTTTGGCGGAAGAAAGAAGAGCTAGGAAGCGCACGGAGCCGCAGAGGTCTTTCAAGTTCTCCAAGAGCAAGCTTCCCGTTCTGGTGGCGGTGCTCCTATTGATTTATCTTGCCGTATCACTGGGCAGCCAGTTCAACAAGTTGTCGATTATGCAGCAGGATATTCAGAGGATGCAACAGGAAATTGAGCAAATGAAGGAAAAGAACGAAGCCCTGCGCAGCGAACTGCAACTGGTGCAAAGTGACGCCTACGTGGAGAGGACCGCCCGGGAAAAGCTGGGACTGGTTAAGCCGGGCGAAACAAGGGTGGTGGCAGTGCCCGAAGGGACCGAATTAAAGGCAATTAAGCCTCCCTCCATGGAAGATTTCGTTGATCATTAATTTATCGGAATTTATCGGCCTCCGGTCAGATGTTTCTTGACACTCTCCTTTCCTGTCGCATATAATTACACTAGGTTTTTCCGCAGGTTTAGGGGAGGAATATTTTTAGTTATGCCGATTGAGCTGGGGAGCGTCCAGGAGGGCGTTGTCACCGGAATTACTAATTTCGGTGCTTTTATTGAGATGCCCGGCGGAGTAACCGGATTGGTGCATATATCAGAAATAGCTGAAGTTTACGTCAAAGATGTTCGTGATTTTTTGAAAATCGGCGACAAAGTAAACGTTAAGGTTATTTCGATAGATCCCAAAGGCAAGGTGGGCTTGTCCATTAAACAGGCCAGCCCCTCTGCACGTTCAAAGCCCAAGAAATTCCAGATATCCTTTGAAGACAAGCTGGCCAGGTTTTTGAAAGAAAGCGAGGAGCGCCAGCAGGTTCTGAGAAGGAGTACCGAATCCAAGCGGGGTGGCCGCGGCTCGGGCAGAAGAATGGATTAAAAGGAATAGTATTATTCATCACTTTCAGGAGATGGAGCTAGGAAGCAATTCTCATAAAGGGAATTGTTTTTATTTTTTATGTCAAATCGGGGTGTTAAATGTGCAAGTAATAGCGGCCATTGATATCGGAACCAATTCCACCAGACTCCTGGTTGTCCAAAGGACGGAGGCCGGTTGGGTGGAACTGGCCAGAAAGTTGGCCAGCACGCGCCTGGGTGAGGGAATCCGGCGCGGCGTCCTGCTGCCCTCCGCCATGGAGCGGACAGTGGAAGCCGTAGGGCTATTCTACCGGGAGGCCTTGGGCCTTGGGGCGCAGCGTGTTGTTGCCGCGGCTACCAGCGCCGTGCGGGATGCTTCCAACCGGGAAGAGTTTTTGGCGCTTGTCAATCAGAGGGTCGGCTTGCCGGTGCGGGTTTTGAGCGGGGTGGAGGAGGCGCGCCTGAGTTACCTGGGCGTGATCTCGGGCCTGAACATCGAGCCGGAATCAACGGTGGTTGTTGATGTGGGGGGCGGTAGCACGGAGTTGATCTGGATACAGTCCGGGCGCCTGCGCCTGGCCAGCGTAAAGGCCGGAGCTGTGCGCCTGACCGGGGCAGGAGGCCGCTGCGAGCTGGCGGCAATCCTGAGGCCTGCCCTTTCGCAGGTGAGGCAGCCAGGGGCCGTTAATCTGGTGGGAGTGGGCGGAACTGTTACCACCCTGGCTGCCATTGATCAGAAGCTTGTTGAATATGATCCGCGCCTGGTACACGGTTACGTTTTAACTACCGGAAGGATCAAAGAAATTTTGAGCATGCTGGCGAGCCTTGAACTGGCAGAACGCAGGAGAGTACCGGGGTTGCAGCCTGAAAGGGCGGACATTATCCTGGCGGGAGTGGAGATAGTTCTGGCCGTTATGGAGGGGCTGGCAGTGGACCGCCTGGTGGTCAGCGAGAGCGATATATTGCTGGGGCTAATCCAGGAAGAAGTCGAAAGAAAGTAAATACATACTACCAAAGCTGACAAAAATTTCCTGTCCCTTGTACTATAATATTGGTATTGATAGGAACAAGGGGTGGGAGCATTTGTTTGAAGAAATCGAAATTTATCCATACCACAGGGCTGGACATGAAAAAAACAAAAACCGGGGTTCGGGCGGGGCGAAGGTAGTCAAAAGAAAGCTGCGTTTGAACAGCCCGGGAATCAGACCTATCCTGACAGCGGAGGCCCTTGCCCTCTGTTTTGCGGGTTTTTTTCTGGGAAGGGCGGTTTTGCTGGGCGAGTTGCTGCCCTTTGCGGCCTCCTTTGTAGTTGCCTCCCTCCGGTCCTATGGCCGTGCCGGTCTGCTGTCAATCCCGGGTGTGCTCCTGGGACTGGCGACTATAAGCAAAGGTTGGCCCCTGGCTGGTTCGATCCTGGTTGTGGCCGGGGCCTGGCTGTTAACAGTGGTAATGCCGCCGGTTCTGAAAAGGCCCTGGCTGGTCCTGCCGGGCCTTGTCTTTGCTGTGACGATTATTGTAAAAACATCTCTGGCAGCCCTGACCAGCTCCTCTTCCTACACCTATTTTTCCATCCTGTTTGAAGCTGTCTTTGCGGCCCTGCTCACGGGGATCATGTTTTACGGCCTGGGTGCCCTTAAAAGAAAAGCAGTGGTTAAAAAAGTATTGACCGGGGAAGAGATTTTCTGTATTCTGCTTATCTTTGGCGGGATCATCGCCGGTACCGGGGACCTGAAATACGAGATGGTCAGCCTGAAAGGAATTTTAAGCGGAATTGCCGTTTTGCTTTCTGCTTTTATAGGAGGAGCCGGAGCCGGTGCCGCCGCCGGAGCGGTGCTGGGGGTAATACCGGGCCTGGCCTACACAGTAGCTCCGGCCGTGGTGGGTGCCTACTCCTTTGCCGGGCTCCTGGCGGGTGTCTGCAGGAGCTATGGAAAAGCCGGGACGGTTACAGGTTTTCTCCTGGGCAGAATCATCCTCTCCGTCTACGTCACCGAATACAGCAGCCTCCTGGTGGTTATAGCCGAAACTGGACTTGCGGCCCTGTTTTTTCTGGCAGTTCCCCTCCCTTTCATCAAAAACCTCAAATCATCCCTGGGCATGCCTTTGGAAAATGACGGGGAGCAGGCCCAGGAAGACTTTCCCCTTAAAGAGATCTTTGAAGGTAGGATCCGCAATTGGGCGCGCATATTTCTGGAGCTGTCCCGTACGTTTGAACAGGTCGCTTCCACAGCAGGGCAAACCCGCGAAGAACAGAGCCTGCAAAAACTTCTGAACCAGATAGCGGAAAAAGTGTGCAGCGGTTGCAGCTTTTATAACACCTGCTGGGAAAGGGAGTTTTATAAAACGTACCAGGGTATGGTGGATTTGCTTGCCCTGGTTGAAATTTATGGAAAAATTACACCGGACAACTTTTCCCGGGAGCTCAGAAGGCGCTGCTCCCGTACCAAGGAACTGGCTATAACAATTAACTGCCTTTACGAATCCTATAACCTCAACCGCTACTGGTCCCGGCGCCTGCTGGAGAGCAGGGAGGTTGTTTCAGAGCAGCTAAAGGGGATTTCAGAGGTCATTGCTTCCCTGCCGGGGGAACTGGAGTATGAGCTGGAGGCAGGGGACCTGGGCAAATCCCTGCGCAAGAAGCTCAGGGAGGCGGGGATCCAGGTGGAGTATCTGTCTGTTGTTCACCGCGAAGACGGGGGTAATGAAGTATTCCTGAGCCATCCCCCCTGCGGAGGCATGATGAAGTGCCGGGACGTAATTGCGCCGGCAGTTTCAACCCTGCTGGAAGAGCCCCTGTACCCGGCTGTAACCCAGTGTACGGTAAAGGAGGGTGAGCCGGCCTGCCAGCTCCGCCTGAACCCGGAACTCAACTTCCGCCTGTCCCTGGGAGTGGCGGGTACTGGTAAAAACGGCAGCCTTGTCAGCGGGGATAGCTATGCTTTCTTCCATTTAAAAGGGGGGCGTTTCGCCCTGGTCCTGAGCGACGGGATGGGGAGCGGTCCCAGGGCTGCCATGGAAAGCGGCACCACCATCTCCCTCCTGCGCCACCTGCTGGACTCGGGTTTTGGACAAGACCTGGCCATCAAGACGGTCAATTCCATCCTGGTCCTGCGCTCCCCCGGCGAGTGCTTTGCTACAGTGGACCTGGCGGTGCTCAACCTGTATACGGCCCGGGCGGACTTTGTAAAAATCGGGGCCGTGCCCTCCTTTATCATCCACGGGGGGCAGGTGGAGCAGGTCAAGGCCGAAGCTCTGCCGGTGGGAATCCTGGACGATATTGAAGTAGCCTCGTTAAACAGGAACCTGGAGCACGGGGATGTACTGGTCATGGTCACAGACGGCCTGCTGTATGCCAAAAAGGGGGAGGAAGACCGGGAGGCCTGGTTTTCCAAAGTCCTCCTGGAGGTGGCGGGCATGCCCCCGCAACAGATGGCGGAACTGTTGTTAAGGCTGGTCCAGACCGGGTCCGGAGGAACCGCCCGGGCGCCGGACGACATGACCGTCCTGGTGGCCCGCCTGGAAAAACAAAGGAAGGTCAGGCAAAGTCAATGACTCCAGGGACAGCAGTCTTGTAAACAAAAGGACAACTTGTAGACAAAAGGACAAGCGGGAATTTATCCACTGGTCATATCAGGCAAGGCAGCAAGCATAAAAAAAGATTTGGGAGTGGCAGTTTAATGAAAATCTATAATAAAGATCAATCTATATGTAATCAAGCAATTAAACAATTAAGCAACAAAAATCTGAAGTCAGTTAAATAGGGAGTAAAGGATTAAAGGGAATTAAAACCAGAGCAGAGGATTAAAGAGAAAAGGAATCGTCAAATTAAAAATCTAACGGTTAATAAGCCGGACTGTCGAGGAAAAGAAATTTCTGGGGATTTAATTTTACCTGGCAAGAAGGAAAAACATGCCTGGATATAGAAAAGAATTTCAGGAAGTATGATTTAGAAATTAATGTAAACAATTATTTTTTATTGTAGAAAGGAGGTGAATACGATTAATAAAAAATTCGTTGTTATTGCTTTGACTGTGGCATTGGTGTTTTTGGTGTCCCTGGGATCTGCGTGGGCGGCGCCTGTTGATTGCTGTCCGGATGGTTCCCTGGCGTCAAAATACCCGATGCGGGTCTATGTTTATGACACAGAAAATAACAAAGCTGTAAGGAGTGCTGCCGTCACCATCTCAGGTCCTTCCTTCTCTGTTACAAACTATACTGCTAAAAACGGGTGGACACCAGTTTTCACCAAGATTAATTTAGACGGCGACTATACCATCACGGTCCAGAAAACGGGCTATTCTACAGTTACAGAAACCCACTCGATGTCAGGCGGGGACTATACGTGCGATCCCTACATCTTTAATATTGGTTTGGGAGCGCCCTGTGAACACTCGCTCAAGGTCTGCGTTAGTAACGCGGACACCGGAGCCTCCATTTCCGGTGCCAGCGTAACCCTGAGCGGCCCCGGTTCCTATTCGGCCCAAAAAACAACCGGTTCCGACGGCTGCACGGGTGTTTTTGACGGCGACCTGCAAACCGGTACCTATACGGCGAACGTAAGCGCCGCCGGCTACATTTCAGGCAGCGCTACAGTGACAATAGGTCAGGACGACTGCGGCCTGGTCACGCTGCCTGTTGAGCTGGAGCCCTGTGAACCCTCGCTCAAGGTCTGCGTTAGTAACGCGGACACCGGTGCCCCCATTTCCAACGCCAGCGTAACCCTGAGCGGTCCCGGTTCTTACTCGGCCGGAAGCACAACCGGTTCCGACGGCTGCACGGGTATCTTTGACGGCGACCTGTTGACCGGTAACTATACGGCTAACGTAACAGCCGCCGGTTATAAGTCAAACAGCGCGACAGTGACAGTCGGCCCGAACGACTGCGGCCTGGTCACGCTGCCTGTTGAGCTGGAGCCCTGTGAACCCTCGCTCAAGGTCTGCGTTTATGACGCGGATACCGGTGCCCCCATTTCCAACGCCAGCGTAACCCTGAGCGGTCCCGGACCGTACTCCTTCGGAGGCCCGACCGGTTCCGACGGTTGCACGGCTGTTTTTAGTAACCTGCAGGCCGGTACCTATACGGCCAACGTAGTTGCTGATAATTACCTTCCGGGGAGCGCTACAGGAACGATAAATCAAGGTGAGTGCGGGCTGGTTGAAATCCGCGTTGACCTGCTCCGCTGCGAGCGTTCCTTACAGCTCTGCGTCAAAGACAGGGCCACCGGCGACCCGATCCCCGGCGCCTATGTCCTGGTCCAGGGACCGTCCTCATACTCGGCCACTGACAGCACCTCGGCGGACGGCTGTACGGGCGTTTTCGGCAACCTTAAAGCAGGCGGCTATACAGCTACGGCTATCGCTACGGGCTATTCGAGTAATAACGTTTCCTTCAACATCGGTTACAGTGACTGCGGCCGGAAGGATATCGTCATAGAATTAGAGCAAAGACAGTGTGCAGGCCGTTATCTGCAGGTCAATGTTTATTCCGGCTCAACGCCTGTTTCCGGGGCGACGGTGATTGTGACCGGGCCTGATTCATACAGTGCTGCCGGTGTTACCGACAGCTCCGGGAAAGTTCAGTTTGACGGAAACCTGGCGGACGGCAATTATACCGTAAAGGTGAATAAAACCGGTTACTTCCAGGGAACAGCCACTGCAACAATAAATCCGGAATACTGCGGCACATTAATGGTTAACATCAGTTTAACTTTGTGCAATGTAAATTGTGACAATAATTCCTTCCGTACCTATGTTTACGACGAGGATACGGGCGATCCCATCAAATCAGCGGTTGTCACCATTACGGGACCCAGTTACTCCGTAGTAAGCTACACGGACAAAAAGGGCTGGACACCCCTGGTTTTAGGGGCCAAACTCCCCGGCACCTATACAATTACCGCTACAAAGAGCGGGTATAGTGCGGGCAGTGTTTCGGTTCAGTATGAGGAATACTGCGGCCAGCAAATTGTTAATAGCATCGGGCTCAAGAAGAATTAAGCAGCTGTTAGTGACTGTTAAGCCTTGAGAAAAGTTGTTTTTCTCAAGGCTGCTTATTTTTTGAATGCTATTTTACCCGGCTAATTTGCCGTTGCGGCAGGAAAAATTTTCAGCAGTGTTGAATAGAGAAGTTCAAAGTTGAATACTTAAGTTATAACTCATAAAGTAAAAAGGAAGGCACATTTTGGCGGGGGAATAAGCAGATCTAAATCTCCCCTTCAAACGGGTGAAGACAGATGGAATTGCTCCACAGGGTTCGCGACTACATGATTCGCCACAGGATGGTGGAGCAGGGCGATAAAGTGGTTGCAGCCGTTTCCGGCGGGCCGGATTCAGTGGCGATGCTGCATATCTTAAACTATTTTAAAGATGAGCTGAAGATATCCCTGCACATAGCCCATTTAAACCACCAGTTCCGGGGTGCCGAATCAGATGAGGACGCCCGGTTTGTGGCCGGTATGGCCGGAAGCTACGGTTTGCCCTGCACCATCGAAGCGGTGGATGTTGCTGCTTACCGTAAACAGAAAAGACTGTCCAGGCAGGTAGCTGCAAGGGAAGTGCGCTACCGGTTTTTAATTGATACAGCCGGCAAGGTGGGGGCGCAAAGGATAGCCCTGGCCCACCAGGCCGACGATCAGGCTGAAACCATCCTGATTAATTTTTTGAGGGGCGCCGGTGTCCCGGGTTTGAAGGGCATTGTCCCGGTTCGGGAAAACCTGTATATCAGGCCCCTGCTGACAGTCAGGCGCTTTGAAATAGAGCGCTTCTGCAGGGAAATGAACCTGCCTTTCCGCCGGGACTCATCCAATTTGGATTTGGTTTACCTCAGGAACCGGGTCCGGCTGAACCTGGTGCCGCAGCTGGAAAGGGATTATAATCCGGGTCTTGTTCCGGCCCTGCTCAGACTGGGTGAAATCTGCAGGGAGGAAGACGCCTTCCTGGAGGAGGAAGCAGTAAAGGCTTATCAGGATTGTCTTTTGAAACAGAATCTTGAAAGAATTACCCTGAGCCTGGAGTGCCTCGGGCGCCTCCCGGTGGCCATCCGGCGCCGGGTGCTGCGCTGTGCCTGGCAGAGCCTGGCCGGGCACCGGCGAAACCTTGCTTATTTTCATACAGAAGCCTTAATGGACCTGGCCGGGGCGGGCGCTGCCGGCACGCAGGCCGTCCTGCCCGGGAACATTATGGCCCTGCGCACTTATCAAACCATAGAATTAACCGGACGGCGGGGTGGGCAGGGAACGCCTTACTACATCTATCCCTTAAACGTACCCGGCGCCACTTATATTCCGGAGTTGGACTGTACCATACACGCGGAAATAAAGTCCCGTAATCAGGCGGGTGACCCCCGGCTGCTGCCCCCGGAGGAAGTCCTGCTGGACTATGACCGCTTGCCTTCACAGATTTATGTGCGCAGGAGGCTGGAGGGGGATGTGTTTCAACCCTTCGGCCAGGTTTTCACTACAAAATTAAAGGATTTTCTAATTAAACAGAAGATCCCGCGGGAAGAAAGGGATAAAATTCCCCTTGTCAGCACGCCCGGAGAAATCATCTGGGCCGGCGGGGTGAGGGCTGGGGAAAGGTTTAAGATAAATGATACAACCAGACGGGTGCTTCATTTGAAACTGAACCTCTGAATCAGGACTCCCTTTAAACCTGCTGTAAAAAATTCTCCCGCTTGAATTTTACAGCCTAATCAAGATCATAATAGTTTAGAGTCATTGGCTTATTTTATCCTGTCGAAGGCCTTATCCGTCATTGAAACAATTCCTGGAATATGATAAAATGTTCGTTATGGTTTTTTATGCCATATTGAGAGGAGTGACCTGTTTGAACAAGGTTTTAAAGAACCTTAGCATATATCTGCTAATAGTACTGGCTATAATAGCCTTGATCAGATATACGGCTCCCAACGAAACAATCACCGAGCCTGTGACATACAGCAGGTTTTTAGAGGAATTAGACCAGGGTAAGGTTGCCAAGGTTGTTATCCAGTCGGAGAACATGACCAATATTATCACCGGTGAAAGGACGGACGGGACCCGTTTTGAGACCAAGGGTCCCGCTACCGATACGGCGCTCTATGCCCTTTTAAAGGAAAAGAAGGTGGAGTGGAACAGTGAGCTGCCACCGCAACCCGGGTGGTGGACCAGTCTTTTTACGACCCTGCTGCCGATTCTGCTTTTTGTAATCCTTTTCTTCTTCTTGATGCAGCAGACCCAGGGCGGGGGAAACAGGGTCATGTCCTTCGGCAAGAGCCGGGCCCGCCTGCATACCGATGATAAAAAGAAAGTAACCTTTGCCGATGTGGCGGGTGCGGACGAGGTGAAAGAGGAGCTCGAGGAGATCGTTGAGTTTCTTAAAAACCCGAAAAAGTTTCAGGAGCTGGGCGCCAGAATTCCCAAAGGTGTGCTTCTTTTTGGCGGGCCCGGCACGGGCAAGACCCTCCTAGCCCGGGCTGTGGCCGGCGAAGCCGGGGTTCCCTTCTTCAGCATCAGCGGTTCCGACTTTGTTGAGATGTTTGTGGGCGTGGGAGCTTCCCGGGTCCGCGACTTGTTTGAACAGGCCAAGAAGAATGCACCCTGTATTGTTTTTGTGGACGAAATAGACGCCGTGGGGCGGCAGCGGGGCGCCGGCCTGGGCGGCGGGCACGATGAGCGGGAGCAGACCCTGAACCAGCTCCTGGTTGAGATGGACGGTTTCTCTCCCAATGAGGGCATTATCATCCTGGCAGCTACAAACCGTCCGGACATCCTGGACCCGGCGCTGCTCAGGCCGGGTCGCTTTGACCGCCAGATAGCGGTGGACGCGCCGGATGTTAACGGGCGGAAGGAAATTCTCAAAGTCCACGTCCGCGGCAAGCCCCTGGCCGATGATGTCGACCTGGAGGTGCTGGCCCGGCGTACCCCGGGCTTTACCGGTGCCGACCTGGCCAACCTGGCCAACGAGGCGGCGCTCCTGGCAGCCCGCCAGAACCGGAAAAAAATCACCATGGCGGATATGGAGAACTCCATCGAGCGTGTAATTGCCGGACCGGAGAAGAAGTCCAAAGTGATCAGCGAGCAGGAAAAATGGCTGGTCTGCTACCACGAAGCCGGCCATGCCGTTGTGGGTTACCTGTTGCCCCATACCGACCCGGTCCACAAGGTATCCATAATACCCAGGGGCAGGGCAGGCGGCTATACCCTCCTCCTCCCCAAAGAAGACCGCTACTATATGACCAAGTCCCAACTCCTCGACCAGGTCACCATGCTCCTGGGGGGGCGTGTTGCCGAAGCCGTGGTGCTGAAGGAAATTAGCACCGGGGCACAGAATGACCTGGAGCGTGCCACCGATATCGTCCGTAAAATGGTCATGGAATACGGCATGAGCGGCCTGGGGCCCATGACTTACGGAAGAAAAACCGATACTCCCTTCCTGGGCCGGGATCTGGCCAGGGACCGCAACTACAGCGAGGAAGTGGCCAACGCCATCGACGTAGAAATCCGGGAAACCATCGACCGCTCTTACAATAAGGCCAAAGAACTCCTGGAACAGCACATTGAAACCCTGCACCTGGTGGCCAGGACGCTTTTTGAAAAAGAGACCATTGAGGCTAGTGAGTTTGAGGAACTGATGAAGAAAGCCGGCGAGGTAGAGCGTAAGGACAAGAAGAACGATTAGACGTTGTGAAATTTGCCGTAATGTTCAAATATACGAGGGGGTTATTCAACATGGAACGTACCTATCTCATGGTCAAACCCGATGGTGTCCAGCGCGGCCTGGTCGGGGATATTATCAGCCGTTTTGAAAAAAGGGGTTTTAAGATTGTGGCCCTGAAGATGCTCAGGATCAGCCGGGAACTGGCGGAAAAGCACTACGGCGAACACGTGGGCAAGCCCTTTTTTGAATCGCTGGTTTCTTTCATCACCTCCGGTCCCGTTGTGGCCATGGTCATCGAGGGCAAAGGTGTCGTCAACGCCGCCCGGGAGATGATGGGGACCACCAACCCGCTTAAGGCGGCGCCCGGCACCATCAGGGGCGACCTGGGCATCGACATCGGCCGTAATGTCATTCACGGTTCCGACTCTCTGGAAAGCGCCCGGAGAGAAATCTCCATTTTCTTCAAGGAAGAAGAACTGGTCGATTATAAACTGGACCTGGAAAGCTGGATTTACGAATAAAGGGCGGAACTGCCGCCCTGCCTGGGAGGATCTTGACGGATGGTTTACGACCCCACCCGCCTGAAAGACTATCAGATCGCGGAACTGGCTGAAAGGAATATGCCGGGACATACAGAATGGCAGGAAAGGCTTGGCCTGCAGGGGGATGAGGTTATACCCTACGGCAGGATTTGCAAGCTGGATTTCCTCAAAATTATGAACCGGCTGAAGGACAGGCCCAACGGTAAATACATCAATGTCACCGCAATCACCCCCACCCCCCTGGGCGAGGGTAAGACCACCACAACCCTGGGTCTGGTGGAAGGGCTGAGCAAAAGGGGCTTTAATGCCGGCGCGACAATCCGCCAGCCCTCCAGCGGTCCCACCATGAACATCAAGGGGACTGCTGCAGGCGGCGGCAACGCCCTGGCTATTCCCATGACCGAGTTTTCCCTGGGCCTGACCGGGGACATCAATGATATTATGAATGCCCACAACCTGGCCATGGTAGCCCTCAACGCCCGGATGCAGCACGAGCGCAATTACGACGACGACCAGCTGGCCGCCCGCGGCCTGAAGCGGCTGGATATCGATCCCACCGCAGTGCAACTGGGCTGGGTCATTGATTTCTGCGCCCAGGGCCTGCGCAGGATTGTGATGGGGATCGGCGGGCGCATGGACGGCTACATGATGACTTCCAGGTTTGACATTGCGGTTAGCTCCGAACTGATGGCCATCCTTGCCGTTGCCACGGATTTGAGGGACCTGCGCCAGAGGATCGGCAGAATCATCGTAGCCTATGACAAAAAGGGCCGTCCGGTTACCACCTCGGATCTGGAGGTGGCCGGTGCCATGACGGCTTTTATGAGGAACGCCATTAACCCCACTTTGATCAGCACTGTGGAGTACCAGCCCGTCCTGGTGCACGCGGGGCCCTTTGCCAACATTGCCATCGGGCAGTCCTCCATCATTGCCGACCGCATTGCCCTAAAGTTGTTCGACTACACAGTCACCGAGAGTGGCTTCGGTGCCGACATTGGTTTTGAAAAATTCTGGAACGTAAAATGCCGTTTAAGCGGGCTTATTCCCAGCGTTTCAGTAATCACCACCTCAATCAGGGCCCTGAAAATGCACGGCGGTGGCCCCAGAGTCGTCGCCGGACGGCCCCTGCCCCCCGAATACACCAAAGAAAACCTGGAGCTTGTGGAAAGGGGCATCGCCAACCTGCAGCACCACATCGCCATCGTCAGGAAGTCCGGGATTAATCCGGTGGTGTGTATCAACGCTTTTCCAACGGATACCCGGGCGGAGATAGCCATGGTGCGCCGCTATGCCGAACAGGCCGGGGCCCGTTGCGCCCTTTCGGAACACTGGCTGAAAGGCGGGGAGGGTGCCCTGGAGCTTGCGGACGCTGTGATCGACGCCTGCAACGAGCAGGTTGACTTCAAATACCTCTATCCCGCGGAGATGCCTCTGCGGCAGAGGGTCGAGCTCATAG
>LFSA01000035.1 GCA_001512635.1 Pelotomaculum sp. DTU098
GTCCTTTTCTGAGACGGTTATAGTTATCTCTCTTTATCAAACAGTGCCTTGACACTATCATTCTTTTTACTTTTGTTGACAAAAAACTCTTTAGTCAATATAATACTTTAAGAAATTATTAAACAATATTGTTAAACAGGCGATGAAAAGGAAGAGTAGGTTCACACCGGTCCTTCCAGAGAAGGGCGCCCCGGCTGCAAGCGCCCCGGGACACAGGGGAGCCGAAAACCGCCTTGGAGCTGCCGGCCGAAATAAGAGTAGGCCGTGCCGGGTGCAGCCGTTAACTGCCTTTTGAGTGAGGGGGTTAATTACTCCCTAACCAGGGTGGAACCGCGGAATTATTCGTCCCTGACTGCTGTCAGGGGCGATTTGGTTTTTAAAGCCCGGTTTGCTTTAATTCTTATTAGTTGAATTATGCGAAATGATGTTCTTTAATTTGTTTTGCTTCTGATTTTTTCACTAATCTGCTTTTTCTGTTCAATTGATGAAAGGATGTGTTAATTGTGGCTGAGCATGATCTGATCAAAGTAACCCTACCCGATGGTTCGGTCAGAGAGTACCCGGCTGGTGTTTCGATGTTGGAAATCGCCAAAGACATAAGCCCCCGCCTGGCCCGGGAAGCCCTGGCAGCCAAAGTGGATGGCCGGCTGGTGAACCTGAGCGCGCCCCTGGACAGGGACGCCCGGGTTGAAATCCTGACCTTTGATGATGAAGAGGGCCGGCAGGTCTACCGCCACAGCACGGCCCACGTCATGGCCCAGGCGGTGCAGAGGCTTTTTCCGGGCACCGGACTGGCTATAGGGCCGGCCATCGCCGACGGGTTTTACTACGATTTTGACCCGAAGGAATCTTTTACTCCCGAAGACCTGGCCAAAATTGAAAAGGAAATGGAAGCGATCATCAAGGCCGACCTGCCCTTTGAGCGTTTTGAGCTCTCCCGGCCGGAGGCACTGGCCTTTTTCAGGGACGCCGGCCAGAAATACAAGGTGGAGCTGATCGAGGACCTGCCGCCGGACGTGCCCCTTTCCTGCTACCGCCAGGGGGAATTCGTGGACCTCTGCATGGGGCCCCACGTGCCCAGCACCGGCCGGCTGAAGTCGGTGAAACTGCTGAACCTGGCGGGCGCCTACTGGCGGGGCAATGAGAAGAATAAAATGCTGCAGCGGATTTACGGGACTTCCTTCCCCAAAAAATCCTTGCTGGATGAGTATCTTTTCCGGATTGAGGAGGCCAAGCGAAGGGACCACCGCAAGCTGGGGGCCGAGCTGGACCTTTTCAGCATCCGGGAAGAGGGGCCGGGGTTCCCCTTTTTCCACCCCAAGGGGATGGTCCTGCGCAACGAGCTGGAAAAATTCTGGCGGGAGGAGCATAAAAAGAGGGGTTACCAGGAGATCCGCACGCCGATGATCCTGAGCCGGCACCTCTGGGAACGCTCCGGCCACTGGGACCACTACCGGGAGAATATGTACTTTACGACCATCGACGAAGCTGATTTTGCGGTCAAGCCCATGAACTGCCCCGGCGCTATGCTGGTTTACAAAAGCAGGCCGCACAGCTACCGGGAACTGCCCATCCGCCTGGCCGAGCTGGGCCTGGTCCACCGGCACGAGCTTTCCGGAGTCCTGCACGGGCTGATGCGGGTACGCTGCTTTACCCAGGATGACGCCCACATTTTCATGCTTCCCTCCCAGGTGAAGGACGAGATCAGCGGGGTTATCGACCTGGTGAGCGACTTTTATAAAGTGTTCGGCTTTACCTACCACGTGGAGCTTTCTACCCGCCCGGAAAAGGCCATGGGGTCACTGGAAACCTGGGAGCTGGCCACCCGGGAGCTGAGGGAAGCCCTGGAGGCCAGGGGAATCGACTACAGGGTTAACGAGGGTGACGGCGCCTTTTACGGGCCGAAAATCGACTTCCATTTGAAGGATTCCCTGGGCCGCACCTGGCAATGTGGCACGATTCAGCTGGACTTTCAAATGCCTGAAGTATTTGATTTAACCTATATCGGCGAGGACGGCCAGAAACACCGGCCGGTCATGATTCACCGGGTGGTTTTCGGCAGTATCGAACGCTTCATCGGGATCCTCACCGAGCACTTTGCAGGGGCCTTCCCGGTCTGGCTGGCGCCCGTTCAGGTCCGGGTGCTGCCGATTACGGACCGCCACGTCGCTTACGCTCAAATGGTGGTGGACCGCCTGGACGAAAAGGGAATAAGGGTGGAGCTGGACGCCCGGAATGAGAAAATCAGTTACAAGATTCGCGAAGCCCAGGCCCAGAAAATTCCCTACATGCTTGTGGTGGGGGACAAGGAAGCGGAGCAGGAGGCCGTCGCCGTGCGCCACCGGTCCAAAGGCGATCTGGGTCCCATGCCGCTGAAGGGATTTGAAGAAAAGGTTTTGAAAGAGATCAGGGAGAAGGAAATATCATAAAGAAACTCGCGGGGGCATCCGGGAGCTTGGGGCACCGAAATATATGGTAAACTACATAATAAAGTTGAAAAGAATAGTTATGTAGCGTAATACATTATAAAATAACATTATAAAAGGGCTAACCCGTCGAAAGGCGGGGGCGCAAAGCCAACGGGCCTAAAGCGTGAAAGCCAGGTCGGCCGGGTTGCTGAAAGTAAGGCAACCCGGCTGTTTTTTGTAAAAAAGTAATTAGGGGATATGCGAAAAATAGGCGAGAAAAGAAAAAAAATGCTTTCATAAAGGGCTAACCCGTCGAAAGGCGGGGGCGCAAAGCCAACGGGCCTAAAGCGTAAAGCCAGGGCGGCCGGGTTGCTGAAAGTGGCAACCCGGCTGTATCTTTTAAAACACAATCAACTATAGATTTGAAGGGAGTGATATGTGAACAGGGGGATAAAACCAGCGGGAAACGTACATAGAGAATGGTTTCCAGCAAACAACTTGCAGTCAAATTCATGGATTAAATTAAAAAGAAAGGAATGATAGCAAATGAGAAAAACAAGCAATACCGCCAAAATCACAATACTGCTGTTGATGCTCTGCCTGATTTCCACCGCCATGCTCTCAGGCACCTTCGCCAAGTACACCAGTGAATATGCGGGTGCGGACACCGCGCTGATCGCCAAGTGGGATATTTCAGTATCAGATGGCGAAACTTATTTAAGTCCTGAAGAAACAGTAGATCTTGATTTGTTTAAACATGCATATGACACAAATATTCTGTCAACTGCCGGTGAAAGCAAAATAATCGCCCCCGGGGTTGGTGGTGAGTTTACCCTTAAGGTTGAAAATAAAGGGGACGTAGCGGCCGAAATGACTTTTGATTTTGATGTGAGCGGAGATGCAAGCAATGCTCCTATCGAATATAAGCTTAAAGACGTGGAAGGGCAAACATGGGGTGATTTAGTTGCACTTAAAGCAGCCCTGAATGAACTAGAAAAAATGAAAAATGTTGCCCCAGGAACTGGCTCCGCGGAACAAATAGTAGAGTGGAGATGGCCGTTTGAGCGGGGTAGTGACCCTTATGAAATTGCTCTTAACAACGAAGCGGATACCTACCTGGGTACCAATTCCGCCGCTGGAACTGATGAAGGTGCAGATGGACGCACAGAATACAAATTAATCATTACGGCTAAAGCAGAGCAGATTCAGCCTACCAAATAAACACTTCTGTCCAACCCCAAGAGAGCTTCGGCTCTCTTCCGGAGGGCGCAAAAGGCTTTTGCGCCCTCCGGAAGGCAGCCGGCGGGAGTTTTCGAAAACGCCTTATGACTCTGCAACGAAACCGGAGGATGACATGGAACAGGCTATACAAAAGGAAAATGCGGAGAGAAGGCGCAGGTACTTTATTCTGTCGGTGATCATAACTATCATCGCAATCTACGCCGCTGTGCCGGCATACGGCATTATTCGCGACATCAGCACGGGCCGGCATGTCTTTATCTTGAATTCGGACCTGCCCGGCGCGCAAATGAACCGGCCCGTCCTGGGGTTTATCAACAGGATCTATGCTTTATTTTCCCCGCAACAGAAGGTTCCCGTCCCTGTGGGGCGGCGGATTGATTTAGTGGGCCGGGTTGTCTACACCGATTACACACCCTATTCCGGCGGGATCATTGAGCTTCGCAGCTACCCGCGCTATACCCGGACAGACAGCGAGGGCCATTTTATGTTTATTGATGTCGAAGAAGGCGTCCATACCATAAGCGTCCTGGACGGGGCCGGGAACGTGCTGGCAGAATGTAAAGTCGATATTCAATGGACGTCCGGGAGCGGAGATTTGGTGCTGGTCCGCCTGGCCGACGGGACCTATGTCTTTCAGGTGCCAGTGCAGGTCAAGACGCTGGAAATTACCATTTTTCTGCACAGGGGGGCGGACGGGAAGGTCACCTCCATTGACAACATTGTGCTGGGCTCCCTTCCCGGAAGCACGGGCCGGCCGGGCGGTCCAACCAATCCCGTCCATCCTGTAAACCCTGCAGACCCTGTGAACCCAGGAAATCCCCCCTGCCCCGGAGCTCCGCCTGTTGCCCCGGACACTCCGCCCGTTGCCCCGGACACTCCGCCCGTACCGCCTGGAAAGGGCGGGGGGGACGGTGAAGGCGTTGGAGCGGGTAACGGAGGCGGTGGCGGAAACGGAAATGGAGGAAGCATCCCTCCACCCTTTGATTTTGACGTTCTGGACACGGCGACGCGCACATCCTATGGTACAGGCAGCACGGCAAAGGTCAATATCTTCGGTTCCAGCAAGCGCATCGCTCCGGGTATGAGCGGAACCTACCAGTTCACGGTTGACAACACAGGCAACAGGTACCCGTCCCTTTATGATCTGGAGTTTATCGCGAGGGACACGCTTCCCGACCCGCTGGAGATTCCCATGCGTTTCCGCCTCAAAGCCGATGGTGTGTATGTTGCGGGAAACGAAACGACCTGGTGTGCGCTCTCCGAGCTCTACCAGGATGACGCGGTGGTGGCAGGGGGCAGGGATGTGGAATATACCCTGGAGTGGCACTGGCAGGAAGGACCCAACGATAATGACTTCGCCGCCTATGCCGGTAACCCCGACTATTCGTACACTTTGATGATCAAAGTTACAGCTCAAGCCATGTAAGGGGAGGCTATAAACCAATATGACTACCAGAGTGATAAGAAACATGGCGGGTTGGCTAAAATACTTGCCCCTGGGTTTTTTAGCGCTGCTGATCCTGGTCAATTTCTATCTCGGTATCAATAAAGCGGTAACCCGTAATCCGGTACCAAAGTTTTTGGGTTTTTCACCCCTGATTGTTTTATCTGGCTCAATGGAGCCTGCCATTTACCCCGGTGATCTGGTCATTATCCGTGAACAGGCGGCGGACAAATACAGGCCCGGCGATGTGGTCACTTACTTGTCAGGCAGTAACGTCTTTACCCACCGTATAGTCAGCGAGGAAAACGGCCTATTTACCTTGAAGGGCGACAACAACAATATTGCTGACGAATCCTTGACAGCCGACAAGTTTGAGGGAAAAGTGATCCTTCGCATCCCCAAAATCGGTCTGGCCATAGTTTTTCTCAAAAAACCCCAGGGTATGGTGCTGCTGGGTGCATTGCTGATCTTGAGCGTCTACGGCGGGGACCTTTACCGGAGAAAACGGCGCAAAAGAACGCGAAAGAGTAAGTGATGGTCTATGGAGCTCAGAAGATTAATTGTGTTGCTTTTTCTTGCCGTGGTGATTACTTCAACCCTATTGTCCTCCACAATGGCAAGATACACTGACCAGTTTTCCGGCGGGGACAGGGCCTTAATTGCTGTCTGGAACATGGGCGCCAGGGGCGAAGACGACACCCCGGGTGAGTTTTACAATAAGGGTTTTACCTTCAACTTGTTTGACTCAAAGTCTGTCCAGCCCATGGACTACGGCGAAAAGTCCTTTACCTTCAGGGGCGGTGGTTCCGACGTGGCCATAGCCTACGATGTGGAAATGGACGTGGCGGACCTGCTGCAGCTGACAACTGAGGAGATTAAGGCGATCATAGCCGGGGAATCGGGCAAGGATGTTTTCGTGCCCTTTATTTTTAAAATCACCGCTAAATTGAACGAAGGAGCGACCGGCGAAGTTCCTACAATTTTCTCTCCCTACGATGAAACGTCCCCGTACTATGATACCGGCTGGTTCAGGCCAAAGGACATAGAGTTTGACGAAGAGGGCTATTTCAGTATTTTTGAAGGGACGCCGGTTTTTCCCCCGGGCAGTACCGACGAGGTTACCATCACCGTAGCCTGGCAGTGGAACACGTCCTTTTACATCAATGACACAAATATTCCGGCGGTGACGGAGCCCAATTACGTGGCTGCGGACCCTGCAACAGGAAGCGAAGGAGTCTACCCGCCCTACTACCAGGTAGCCTATGACCAGTATTACGGCAGCGGAGGCTTGCTGGAGCAGTATGAAGCTGCCCAGAATGCCCTGGTGCAGTACTTTGAAGTTCATGGAAGCCCGGAGGAAAACGGAAACTGGCCTCCCCACAGTGTACCCTGCCCCTTGTCGGATGCTGAACATCACGCGCATTATAACGCAATCATAGACCCGGTGGAGCAGCAGGCCTTTCTTAACACCCACGGAGGCCTAATGGATCCGGAGGCTGGCATAATCTGGACGGAACACGCCATTTTCTGCACAGCGGACCACTTTGCGGAATACAGCGTCCTGAAAGCGGCGGCTGATGAGGCTTTGCACGCCTGCCAGACCTCGCTATTGCAGGCTTACGACGATTACGACACCTTTGCCGTCGATGCCCTGGCCGCCAGGGAGGTGGCGACAGTTTTGTTCCGCATCAAGGGTGAGCAGGTGGCTCCCCGCTAAGAAACCGGTCAATGCTGGAGAGGTCGGTAAGATGAGATATAAACGATCTAGCAGGTACAAAAGAAAAACTGAATTAAAAAAGTTATACTACTGTTTTGTTTATTTATTAATTATGTCCTTTGTTATTACAGGTGTTTCCTTTTCACGCTTCAGCACGACCATAACCAATACGGGCGCTCAAAATGTCGACGACCCGGACCCGGGGCCGGTGATCCCCGGGATTGAGTTTTCAACCTGGGCTTTGGATTACGGGGCAACCATGGTTTCCCTGGCCGGCATGGTGCCGGGAGATGAAAAAACCATTAACATCTGGGTCAGCAACAAAGACAGCTCAGGGACGGTGAGCGGCTATAACCAGAACGTTACCCTGGAAGTGAAGACCACCGCTAACCTGCCCTTGCACTTTAAGCTAGAAAGAAACGGCAGCCCTGTCAGCCTCAGTCAACCGGACCCCTACCGGTATGTCAGCGAAATACAATCATTTAGGGCAGGAGTGGAAGAAACAAAGTCCTATACACTGACCATCTCCTGGCCGAAGGAAAGCAATCATCTCATGTACAGAAACGAGCTGGATTATATCGAACTAAGACTGAAAGCTGTACAGGCCTAACAAAAGGCGGGTAAGTCCTATGCGCTATAAGAGATGGAACCAGGCAAAAATACAGCGAAAAAAAAGACAAAAATTTATTGTTATGATGGTCATAGCCGCTTTCTTTATTGTGCCCTTTTACTACTTTTACCCCGGTATCTTTACTTTTGCCGGCTATGCTTATACAAAACTTGTGAAATCCTATATCGCCACTGCTGAAGGTGACTTTTATTTCACCAGTGACCTTTTGTCAGACGCAGCGGAGGTTCCTGTGTACCAGATAAGCCATGATTGGGCAACAGGGGCAATCATTAACTTTGAGCTCAGGAATTATGAAAACCAGATCAATGTTTCCGAACGACCTGTTACCTACAAGGTTTGGGCTCAACCGGCGGGCAGCAGCGCCAGCGGGACCATTGTGCCCCTTGGTACGGTGGGACAGAGACGGCACATCAGCCTCACCGTGCCCGCGCCTGACAATCCCGCCGCGCCTCTGGAAGTGCTGGTGACCGCCGTTTCCTCCCGCCCCTATGCCAAAACGCTGCAGGGCAGGTTTGTCATCCTGCCGGCTATTTCCTGTAGTGTGGCGGATAACAGCGGCTCGCCCGTGGCTACCCTGACCATCACGCTGTCCCAGGCGGAGCAGCCGGCCCGGAATGTCACCATTACCTGGCAGGAAGGCGCCGTGCCGGACATGACCAGCCCTCTGGTGCTCAACGCCGCGAGCATTGACCTGGTCAGCAGGACCCTGACGACTTCCCTCCACACGGGGGCTGTTTACGAACTAATTTTCTTTAAAGAAAGTCCCGAAGACAATTATACATCCGTGACTGTCACAGGAGCGTAGCTTATGAATAAAAGAGCTTTTAAATACTCCATGATAATTGTTCTAGTCTGCAACCTCTGGTTTTTTTCGTCCCTGGGGAGAGTTCCGGTGTTGGAAAATACTACCGCCCAGGCTGTAAGTCCCCTGTGGGACGGCAGCGTAGCCGCAGGCTTCGCCGGCGGGACGGGAACCGAAGCGGACCCCTATTTAATCAGCAACGGTGCGGAGCTTGCCTACTTTGCCCAACAGGTCAACAGCGGCAATGGTTTTTCCGGCCAGTACATCAAG
>LFSA01000083.1 GCA_001512635.1 Pelotomaculum sp. DTU098
GGCCCAGGCAGTGACCCGCTCCTGTAATAAGCCCGGGATCCCCAGCTCGTTGTTGAACATTTCCTGGTCGATACTGGTCAGAACGGTTACCGCCGTAACCAGGGGGCGCTCCGTCCCGTTAACTGCCGCTTCTTTCCGTACTGCCTCCGCCGCCGCCCTCATCATGGAGCTTCCCCCCGCCGCATGCACGTTCAGGATGGAAGCACCGTAACGTGTCAGCACCCTTACCGCAGCAGCAACAGTGTTGGGAATATCGTGCAGCTTTAGGTCCACAAATACTGGGATGTTTTTTTGTTTAAACCACTTCAGTACTTGTGGTCCCACGCTATTGTAAAGCTGCAGGCCCACTTTAAAGGCGCCTGCGTATGGAGAAAGCCTGTTTACCAGATCCCCGGCTTCTTCCATGGTGTCAACATCCAGGGCAATAATAAGCGGGTTTTTTAAAGCAAGCACTTGTTCAATCACTCTCCTGTGAGTTCTGCAAATATGTTTCCTTGAAAGATTTCTTTGAACTGGGCAAAACCTGTCAACCTGAATTAATTTGTCTGCTGCAGCCCTTTTCAGGTACCCGGTTTAATCTATGCCCTGTGAGCCGCCCCAACCAGTTCCCCGATCGCCTCGACTTGGTTTTCAACCAGGTATTGCTCAATTCCCTCCAACACTTCCAAAGCCGCCCGGGGATTGATGAAGCTGGCGGTACCCACAGCCACGGCCGTAGCCCCGGCCAGGATAAATTCAAGGGCGTCTTCAGCCGTTACAATGCCTCCCATGCCGATGATGGGCAGGTCCACCTCCCGGTAGACCTGCCAGACAGCCCGTACCGCCACCGGCCTGATGGCCGGGCCGGAGAGACCGCCCATGACGTTACCCAGCAGGGGGCGCCTGCGCCTGACGTCAATGGCCATACCCAGGAGTGTATTGATCATGGATAGGGCATCCGCCCCGGCCGCCGCCACCTCCACAGCCACCGCGGCGATGCTGGCTACATTGGGCGAGAGCTTGACAATCACCGGCTTGTCCGTATTTCCCCGCACAGCCCGGGTTACCTCAGCCGCCATGTACGGATCGCTGCCAAACTGCATCCCGCCTTTTTTGACATTGGGGCAGGAAATGTTGACCTCGAGAGCGGCCACCCCTTCTGCACGATCCAGTTTTCCCGCCAGTTCGGCGTAATCCTCCACGGTATCGCCGGCAATATTAACGATAACCGGCAGGTCGTACTGCGCCAGGTAGGGCAGGTATTCCCCGATTAAGCGGTCGACCCCCGGGTTCTGGAGCCCGATGGAGTTGAGGATGCCGGCAGGGGTCTCCACCAGCCTGGGGGTGGGATTACCTGGCCGGGGCTGCAATGTCGTCCCCTTGACCACGATGGCGCCGAGCCGGTTCAGGTCCAGGTAGGGGGCGTATTCCAGCCCGAAGCCGAAGGTCCCCGAGGCCGTAGTGACCGGGTTTTTCATCCGTAGTTTACCTATGTTAACAGAAAGGTCAGGTTTTTTCCCTGCTGTCCTGCCCGGATCATTCTCAGTCATCCCAAATCACCTCCCCGGCGGGAAAGACAGGTCCCTCCACGCAGACCCTGCTGTAGCGAAAGCCGCCCTGATCCCCTTCCCTGGTTTTGCAGGCACAGGCAAGGCAGGCGCCCACTCCGCAGCCCATCCTCTCTTCCAGGGAGATTTCCCCGGGAATTTTATGTGTCCCAATAATCCTGCAGAGCTCTTTCATCATCACCCCGGGGCCGCAGCCGTAAACACGGGCAAAGGTTTCGGACTCCGGGTTTTGATAGAAATTCAACCCTGCTCCGGGGCCACCGCCAGCCTCCCTATCCGTTTTAATTTGCCCGCTGGTCGTTGAAGCCTCCCCGTAAAGGGAGAGAATCTCCTCCCTGCCGCTGGGGTTGTTCAGGTATCGTTCAAATAAATCCGTGACTGTGCCGTGAAAGCCCGCCGAACCGTCGTCGGTAGCCAGGACGATTTGATGGCCTTGAGCACGTATTTCCTGGACAATTGACAGGTACCTCCCTTTAGTCCCTTTAAGATCCCAGACCGGCCTTGCCGGGCGGAAAAACTGTTCTTTAGTTGAGGTTCCCCAAAAGACGAGAGCGGATTGACCCCTGGCGCCGGTTTCCTGGAGCAGAAAATAAAGGGGAGCGATACCAATGCCGCCGGCTACCACAGCAACCCTTTCAGGGGCCGACGGCATGGTATACCCCCTCCCCAGGGGACCCATGATGCTTATGGTGTCGCCCCCTTTCTTTTTTGCCAGCAGGGCCGTACCCCGGCCTGCCACCCGGTACAAAAGGGCCAGCTCTCCCCTTTCCCGGTTTACTGCATGAATACTCAGGGGCCTGCGCAGGAGCGGCTCCAGGGTTTCCCCGCACCGGACATGCAGGAATTGACCTGGCCCGGCTGCCCGGGCCGTTGCCGGGGCAGAAAGGACCAACCGGTAATAGTGCGGCGCAAGTTCCATCTGTTTTACGACCTTCGCATCAGTCAGCAGTGACAAACAGGCTGCCTCCTCGCTTTAAATTTTTATTTGGCAGTTAGATATCCAGGCCGCTGGTGCGGCGCCGTCAGAGGTTGACCACTAGAGGTTGAAAGACACTTCAATAATCAGGGTGCACGTGCCGCAGGTGGCATTGTTATCTGGGTAAGTTGTGCTGCTCCTCTAACGCAAGCATCACAGCAGCCTGGCGGAGCCGGAAGCCGTCCCGCTCCGGGGTTCTGCCCCCGGGCCAGGTATTGATAACCAGGTTTATCATACTTCACCGAATTAAGTCAATAATGCGGCGAGCCCTATAGCCCTTTCAGACCTTATAAAACTCATTAATCCTTTACCTGGCCCCCGAGCATCCGCACCCGGCCGCCGGTTACTGTGGCATATGCCTGGCCCTTTAGCTTCATTCCCTGAAAGGGGGTGTTCCTGCCCTTGCTTTCAAACAGGCCTGCGTCCACCGTCCAGCTCAAGTCCGGGTCAATTACCGTAATGTCTGCAATAACCCCCGGTTCCAGGGTACCCCGGGGAATATTCAGGATTCTTGCCGGGTTCAGGGTCATTTTAGTAATAGCCTGCAGCGGCGTCAGCACACCGGTCTCCACCAGTACGGTCCAGACCAGGCCCACCGCTGTCTCCAGGCCCACCAGGCCAAAGGGCGCCCGTTCGTATTCCACATCCTTTTCTTCCACCGTGTGGGGAGCATGGTCTGTGGCGATTACGTCAATAGTCCCGTCGGCCAGCCCCTCCTTGACCGCTGCCACGTCGGCGGCAGTCCGCAAGGGCGGGTTCACCTTGGTTGAGGTGTCATAGCCCGCAACGGCCTCATCGGTGAGGGTAAAATGGTGGGGCGTAACCTCCGCAGTTACCGGGATCCCCCTGGATTTGGCCTCCCGCACCAGGCGGACCGAACCTGCGGTGCTCACATGGGCGATGTGCACCCGGCAGCCCGTTTCCTCCGCCAGGAGGATCTCCCGGGCCACCATGACCTCCTCGGCTGAGGCAGGAATCCCCTTCAGGCCCAGGACTGTAGACATATAGCCCTCGTGCATGGAACCGCCGGAGGAAAGATCCCGGTCTTCACAGTGGGAGATGATGGGCATGCCCAGCATCCGGGCGTACTGCATGGCCCTGCGCATCAGGGCTGCGTTGGCAACGGGCATTCCGTCGTCGGAAAAGGCCACTGCCCCGGCCTTCCGCATATCGCCCATCTCGGCCAGCTCCTTGCCCTTGCTCCCCCGGGTAATGGCACCAACAGGGAAGACATGGGCCGACCCCTGTTCCCGGGCTGTATCCAAAATATACCGGATCAGGGCTGCCGTATCTGCAACGGGATTGGTATTGGGCATGCAGGCCACAGCAGTGAAGCCACCCCGCGCCGCAGCCCTGGTACCGGTCCGGATGGTTTCCTTGGCCTCGTAACCTGGTTCCCGCAGGTGGACATGCATATCAATCAGCCCGGGGACAACCAGCTTGTCCGAAGCATCCAGCACCTCAACGGCACTGCCGGGGACCAAATCCCTTCCCGTCCCGGCAATCCTACCTCCGGATACCAGAATGTCTTTTCTGGTTATTTCACCCGCCAACGGATCCAGCACGGTACCGCCTTTAATGAGCAACTCCACTTGCTCCACCCCCTCCGATCAAGAGATACAAAAGCGCCATCCGCACCGCCACGCCGTTTGTAACCTGTTCGTTGATCACCGACTGAAGCCCGTCGGCAACGTCGGCGGTGATTTCAACCCCCCGGTTCAGGGGGCCCGGGTGCATCAATAGGGCGTCCCGGGCAGCAAGCTTAAGACGCTCCCGGTTAATCCCGAAAAGATCCGCATACTCCCGCAGGCCTGGGAACAGGCCCTCCTGCTGCCTCTCCAGCTGGATCCTGAGGACGATTACCACATCTGCGCCTGCCAGCGCCTCCTCCGGAGTTCTGCAAACAACCGCCCCCAGCTTCTCAATACCCGGCGGCATTAGCGTGGCCGGCCCCGCCAGCCTCACCTCAGCCCCCATTTTAGTAAAGCCCCAGATATCCGACCGGGCCACCCGGCTGTGCAGGATATCTCCGATAATGGCAATTTTCAGCCCTTCCAGCCTGCCCTTTTTTTCTCTCACCGTATACAGGTCCAGCAAAGCCTGCGTGGGGTGCTCGTGAGCGCCGTCCCCGGCGTTGATGACCGCAGCATTGATGGTCTTCCCCAGCAGTTCCGCTGCCCCTGCCATGGGGTGCCGGAGTACCACCAGATCAGCTCCCATGGCAGCTATGGTCCGGGCTGTATCCTTCAGGCTCTCCCCCTTGCTGATACTGCTCGTGGCTGCCGCAATACCCACCGTATCGGCACTCAGGTACTTGGCGGCCAGTTCAAAGGAGCCCCGGGTGCGCGTGCTGGCTTCGTAAAAAACCGTGACCACAGTCCTCCCCCGCAAAATCGGCACCTTCTTAATCTCCCTCTGGATGATTTCCTTCATCGGCCCCGCCGTGTCCAGAATCAGCTTTATTTCTTCCGCCGGCATGTCGCGGAGACCGGTAACGTCTTTGTTGCTAAGGCCCATTTACTTCCCTCCCAAGCTTAATAGAAGAGCGGATCATGCGCTTCAGGGGTTAGCTGAAGTGGTTCGAGAAAAATAAAGCCCCGCCCGGTTTTAGCGGGCTGAGGCCGAAAGGGAAAAACGAACAGCTGCCCTCCCTTTTCGGCCTCACAGGACCGTTCTTAAAGGTAGAACCCAATCCGGAAGCGAGTCGTCAACGGCCCCCAGCGGGACCTAAAACCCGCCTTCCGGTAAAAACTCGGCTGTTGTCTTTCCGGGTATTCTATTCTACAATTACAGATGCGCCTTTCAATCCGACAATTCAAGGATGACCACCCTTTCCTCATTGTCGATTTCCTGGAGGCGCACCGAAACCTCTTCTTTGCGGGAAGTCGGGACATTTTTCCCGACGTAGTCAGCCCTGATTGGAAGCTCCCTGTGCCCCCTGTCTACGAGTACCGCCAGTTGAATAACCCTGGGCCGGCCCAGATCCATGATTGCGTCCAGAGCAGCCCGCACGGTGCGGCCGGTATAAATGACATCATCCACCAGGACCACGGTCCGCCCCGAGATCTGGAAGGGAATACTGGTGGAACGCACCAGGGGCTGGTAGGCCAGGGTCGAGAGATCATCACGGTAAAGGGTGATGTCCAGAATGCCCACCGGTACGGAACGACCTTCGATTTCCTTGATTTTCTGGGCCAGGCGTTCGGCCAGGGGCACCCCCCTGCGGCGGATGCCGATCAGGACAAGGTTTTCGATACCCTTGTTGCGCTCGATAATTTCGTGGGCTATTCTGGTCAGGGAGCGGCGGATCCCGTCCTTGTCCAAAATCTGTGCTTTTTCCCTGGTCATATGTCCTCCCGTACACAACAAAACGCCTGCATACCACCGGTAAGCAGGCATAGTTGGCCTTTTGACAAAAGCTTTCTATGATTCCTTACCGGCCTCACGGGGCCGATTTAAAGGGTTGTGTCGTTGTAATTTTACAAAATAATCTAGGAAGTGTCAATTAAAAAGGGGGTCTCTTGCTATTTTTCTCCTAGAAACTATTTTATTATACAAAGAGGGGAATACCCGCTTAAAAAAAAGACCTGATATTTCCTTTGCAAACAACAGAAGCTCTGGAACTCTCGAAAGCAAACAGGAGAAGGGGGCTGATCCTAAAAAATTCAAAGCCTGTTTATCCCGGTAAAGATCAGGGCAACTCCTAGAATAATAGACAGCATACCGCTGAAGGAAACCTTGCCGGCCAGCCCCACCAGGCCGAGGGTGGTAACAGTCAGAAAAATCGTGGGGCCCACCAGGGCCAGGAGGGTGTTAATCTTAAAAGCAGCTTCCACCCTGCCGAACTTGAGCATCAACATGGCGGCAGTAAACTCGATGGTGGCTGAAAGAAACCTGACCCCCGCCATGCCTGCGACAATTTTATCTGTTACAAAAAACATAAGTACTCTCCTCCCCAGCAGACTCTTTAAAACTCATATGCCTGAGAGGTAAGAGAAATGACTAGCCCGGCTCCGGCCCAGAAAAAAAGAGCCCGCAGGCTCTTTTTTCACTGGTAATTAACTGATCTTTTAAAAAATACGGGTGTCCGTTCATTAAATTGTCTACCAAGCTGCAGGCCGCTTGTGGCTACGCCGCGCAAAAGGAGCGGAAAACTTAAAGGCATTTTGCCCAGTCTCAACCCGGTTAATTGCTGCCCGGTAGCTGCCCTGCCTGGGGGATTTGTTTGAGCATTTCACTCATGTCCATAACCTCGACGCCTGCCGGAAGCTCGAAGGTCCCGGGGGGCTGCGGTCCCAGCTTTAAGTTCTTGAATTCAAGAACAACTTTTTCTCCCTCAGGCTCGGAGCTCTCTACGCGGACCGGGATCCCGTAGTCCTCCCGCACCCACATCCTGGTCTGTTCCTGCCCGTCAGCGCTGGTGACCTCAACAATTTTACACTTCGCACCATCATAAACGACACTATCGACAATTCTATACTTGTCTGGCTTGGTATCAACATCTTCAATAAAATCGGAAGGTGTTTCCGTCTGCCCGGCCTGCTGCCCGGCCTGTTCCAGGGTCACCTTGAAGGCAGTGTTTTCATCCGGATGATAAATATAGGTATCATCTCCGTCAACAATGGTGATCACCCTTTGACCCTCTACTACAGCTTCATTTTTGACCTTCTCGCCCTGGATCCAGGCTTTACCGTTTATTGTGATGTCCTTTGAAGTCATGGTGTAATCATAAGACATACCTTCGACATTTTTACCTTTCCCCAAAAGGTCAACAACGGAGCCGGCATCGTCCGGCGTGGCGGTTTGCGNNAACCCTCCTGCTGCGTCTCTCCTGCAGGCGGGCTGCCGGTATCCTTTTGCCCGCCGCACCCAACAAGAACTAAACTGCTCACAAAAAGTAAAAGGATCACAAAAACCAGCACAGATTTTTTCATCATACATCCCCCCTGTCTTTAATAAACAATAAATTCGCCCGGGAAAATTTTTATTCCTTTAGATTTTTTCTCCTTGTAATTATTATCTTTTATTTCCTTTTTGTCCTGGGGCCGGAATAATCAAATCTGTTTCCCTGGATCAGATAAATTTTCCACGGTCCCGGTAAAAGAAATTTTAAAGCAGGGCTTTTCCTTTCCTTCAATCCCCACCGGTTTGAGCATGCCAGTGAGTAGAAAGCAGTTGTTGCCGCCGGCAACCTTTCGTTCGCAACTGAATACCTTAAAGTGAAGTCAGACTTTTCCCGGAAATCAACAAAATACGGAGGTGAAGAGCATTCACCTTAAATGGTGGAGCAACCGGGAAAGGAGTGTTTTTATGAGTGGACAAGTTGATAGCAATATCTGGCAGGAGATACTGCGTTTCCCCCTCCAGGGACGCAGCCAAAAGCCCAGGCAGCAGGGCCTGACCATGGTTCTCGACAAGGGACTGGGCCCGGGAGAACTGAAGGATCTGCTGGTGACGGCCGCGGATTACATTGATTTCATCAAACTGGGCTTTGGCACCACGGCACTTTACAGGGGTACTTTGCTGGAGGAAAAAATCACCCTGGCTAAAAGCTTTGGAGTGGATATCTACCCGGGGGGAACATTTCTGGAGATTGCCGTACTCCAGAACAAGCTTCTGGAATACATCCACACTGCCAGGCGGCTTGGCTTCAACGCCATTGAAGTTTCTGAAGGCACCATTGAAATGTCCCCGGAGGTGAGAGCGAGCGCCATCTCAGAGGCACGAAAGCTAGGTTTAAAGGTTTTGACCGAGGTGGGCAAAAAGCTGCCCAAGAACAAAGTATCTGTTGCCAGCTATATTGGTAAGATCAGGCAAGACCTGGAACAGGGCGCCTGCCTGGTAATCCTCGAGGGCAGGGAATCAGGAAAAAATGCCGGGATTTATGATAGCGAGGGCAGATTTATAAAAGATGGGATGGAGGAGTTGCTGGAGGCCGTAGATTGCAGCCGGCTGCTCTGGGAGGCGCCCCTGAAGAACCAGCAGCAGGAGTTAATTCTGCGTTTTGGCCCAAACGTCAATCTTGGAAATATTCCACCCCAGGAGGTCCTGGCCCTGGAAGCCCTGCGGGTGGGTCTGAGGGGAGACACCCTGTACCATGTCTATAAAAGTCAAAGCAGCAGCTAAGCGGCCAGGTCCGGACATTTTTAAAGCCAGGCGTGACGGGGGACCGGTTTAGCCGGACATTTTAGAAAAAACCTGGCAAGCTCAGGCGCCAGCCGGCACGCTTTTGGTGGTAATAAATCCTTCGAGTTTTCATATATTTATTAGCATAGCACTGGAAAGAAGAGGGAAAATTATGTCCGGGGTTAATATGCTGGTGGCGCTGCTGCTCATTGGAATTATGGCCCGTTCCAACCTTATAGTAACGGCAGCCTGCCTGCTGTTAATCGCTAAATTTACCAACCTGAAATTTGTCTTCCCTCTCCTGGAAAGGCGCGGGTTGGAAATGGGTATTCTTTTCCTGATGCTTTCCATTCTGGTACCCCTGGCCAACGGCAAAATTACTGAGCAGGACATCATCTACAACTTGACTTCGCTTCCCGGTATTCTTGCCATTGCCGGAGGCGCCCTGGCTACCTGCCTCAACACCCAGGGCCTTAAACTTTTGAAAGTAGATCCGGAGATCGTCTTTGGGCTGGTTATCGGCTCGATTCTGGGAATCGTTTTTTTACACGGCGTGCCCGTGGGTCCCCTGATGGCAGCGGCGGTTGCAGCCCTATTTAGCCGGGGGGTCCGTATCTTCAGGCGTTAATTTTTGTAAAACAGCGGCCAGTTCCTCCGGCAGGGGCGCCTCAAGTTCAATCCGGGTTCCCTTCCGGGGATGGTTGAAACCCAGCACCGCCGCGTGCAGGAATTGGCCGTTCAAATTGAAATGGGGCCGGGCGGGACCATACTTCGGGTCGCCCACCAGGGGATGGCCGATAAAAGACATATGCACTCTAATCTGGTGAGTGCGGCCGGTTTCCAGCTTTAACTCCAGGTAGGTATAACCTTTGAAACGGCGGAGCACGCTGTACCTTGTTACGGCGTGCTTTCCTTTTTTCATCACAACGGCCATTTTTTGCCTGTCCCGCGGGTCTCTCCCAATGGGGGCGTTTACGGTGCCGCTCTGCTCCTTGACCCGGCCATGCACCAGGGCATAATAACGCCGGGTAATAAGCCTGTCCTTAAACTGCCGGGCCAGGTCCAGGTGGGCAAAATCGTTTTTGGCTGCCACAATCAGGCCGGAAGTGTCTTTATCCAGCCGGTGCACGATCCCCGGGCGTGTTACCCCGTTGATCCCCGACAGATCCTTGCAGTGATAGAGCAGGGCGTGGACCAGCGTACCGGTATAATTGCCTTCCGCAGGATGGACCACCATACCCCGGGGCTTGTTCACCACAATGACATCGCTGTCTTCATAATAAATATCCAGGGGGATGGGCTCGCCCTTTAGCTCCAGTCCCTCCGGCTCAGGTACCTGCAGTTCCACCAGGTCCCGGGGCTTGACCCTGTAACTGGCCCGGACCGGCGCCTGGTTGACCGAAGCCAGCCCGCCGGCGATTAGTTTCTGGATGTAGGAGCGGGTTAAGTCCTCAATTTCCTCAGAGAGAAAAACATCCAGCCTCTTACCGGCATCATCCCCGTCTACTTCAAAGAGGTAAACTTCCGGCACTGTTACTCACTTTCCTTATCCTGTTTTTGAACTGAATCCTTAAGAAAATCCAGGAGCAGCAGGCAGACGCCGATCACAATAGCCGAATCAGCCAGGTTAAAGACCGGCCACACCCGAAAATCCAGAAAGTCAACAACTTTGCCGAAGCGCAGGCGGTCCACCAGGTTGCCCAGCGCCCCCCCCACAACCAGGGCCAGGCCGTAGCGCACGAAAACCCTCTCCAGGGGCAGGCTCCGGTAAAAGAGCAGCACCCCCAGGACCAGGACCACCGTAACGATAATGAAGAGGTTCGTCTGGTAGGCCAGGAAGCCAAAGGCTGCCCCCGGGTTGAGGATGTAGGTGAGATGAAAAACATGCTTGATAATGGGGATGGATTCGCCCTGATACATCCACAATTGCACAGCCGCCTTGGATCCCTGGTCTAGCAATAATACCACGGCAATAATCAAAAAGAACATGTCTCACCACCGTTACTAATTTTACCATAATTGATTCCCTTTGCTGCATAACTGAAAGAAAGTAAGACGAGTAATTAACATTCTTTTTGCGAACAGAGCTAAAGTTAACAATGATCAGCCTGTTTTAAGTCTGTCCGAAAAGGTTTCTGTCAAATCCCTTCAAGCAAACAGGTAAGGAACCTATCAGGTAATGAATTATTCTATCAGATTCATCATAGAAAAACCAAAAAAATGGATAAATTTACCTCAAGAATTTTGTTTATAAAGCCTGCGTTTTTGGGCACAATACTAGCAACAAGGGTTCGTAATGGCCGAGCCCAGACTGTTACAGGGTCAATAAGGCTCTGTAATAGTCGGCCAAAGGTCAATACCGGGTCAAAATGGTTCGGTATTGGCCGGAGGGCAGACTGATGAGTGTTCCGGCAGGCTTTGCAGCAGTCCGAACGATTGCTGCAGGGTCACAAGGGATATTCATCGGTCGAGCTAAGACTATCATGGGTTTCGGATGCCTAGGACTCCACTTTTTAGCCTTGGGGTCTATAGCAGTCGAGAGATTGTTATAGGCTCCCTAGATATCCATGATAGTCGAGCAAAGGTCATTACGGGTGCCGTAATGGTTCATGACAGTCGAAAGATTGTCATGGGCTACGCAGGTATGCGTAATGGCTGGAGCGTAGGTCATTACGGGCTCTTAACATAGAAACCTTCCTCTCTCTATGAGGAAGGTTTCTTATTTTGCGAAAACAATGTTTTAAGCAAAAAAACCGGCCGGTGAAGCGACCAAAGAATGTTTTTGACCGCTCCCGGTCAGGGCATAATGACAATATTTGTAACTACCGGCCGCTGTTTTCCGTCGGAAGGACGGTTTAACACTTCGCCCTTGAAAACAAAGGTACTGGAGCCGCCGCCGTCAAGATTGTAGCCTTCCTTGACCCCCAGCTCTGCCAGTTTAACCTGCAGCCTCTCCAGTGTCACACCGCTGCTCCAGTCTGCTTGACGCCCGTCCACAACAATCAGGATCAGATCCCCGTTGGCGTACTCACCGATAATAGTTCGCGGCTGGCGGGTGGTTTTCCATTCTTCCGGTATGGGTGCGGGTTGCCCCTGCCGGATCAGGACCGGCAGAAAACTTACTCCCTGCCAGGGATCCAGTTTGAGCAGGTCTTCTTTTTTGGTAAAAATCCCGCCTATAAAGGAGCCGCTTTTTCCTATACCGGCAAAAAAAACATCTTCTGCGGGGGTAAAACCTCCAACCAGTTTGCCGTCGATAACCGTATTGCCGATGGGAAGCGACCTGCCGCCGGCATTGTAAAAACCACCCCCGTTGATGCCCAGGATGGCCCCGGTGCGCTTTACTGCATTTGCGGTTGTTTCCAGATTGCCGGGTTTATCCCCGGCCAGTACAACTTTCAAGGCCCCGGGATCAAAAAGTTTAATCTTGGCAATATAGCCGCGGTAGCCAAGCTCGTCCAGTTTAAAGACCATGATTTCCACCCGTTCAGACCTGTGGGAATCCACGGGAGGCCCCAGCATAGCCAGGATACGCTCCTCGTAAATTGTGTCCGAAAGTTGCCTGTGCTCCTGGCTTTTAGCGGCAAGGGATTCCAGAATATTGCTCTGATCCTGGTAAAGACGCTCCTGTTCCAGCACTGTTTCACTCAATAAGCCCGTATCCCGCCTGATCTCCAGCAACTGGCCTTCTATTACACCCGTACCCTCATGCAAGCTTTTCAAGGGCATTTCCAGAGCCTGCAGGCTTTTGGGAAGAGTGGTAAAAAAAAGCAAGAGGCCGATAAAGGGTCCCAGGGAAAAGACCAGAAATAAATTGACATGCCGCATCAGGGGGCCTCCCTTAGAATATTTAAACTCTTTTCCAGTTCTTTGAGCTGAATGTCCAATTCCTCAATTTTTTTGTTTAACTCCTTCTGGATGGAGTCAGAGCTGGACAGGGTGCGCCCCGCTGAGTTCAATTCTTTTTTTATTTCGGCAATATCTGCGCTCAAGCTCTCCAAACGGGCTTCCAGGGTCTGCACGTTCATCGCGTTGGTCTGCTGAACACTCATAATAGCCTGATCGAAGTAATACTTGGCCAGAAAAAACCCGCTGCAGACAACCCCAAGCCAGAGCATAATGGCAAGAAACCAGTGAGCTGGGCGTTGGCCGCCCACCCTTTTTTTACTTTCCAACACCTTCCTGTCCCCTACTTCCCGGAATTCCCCGGATTTGTTCTGATTCAGTTCGGCTCACACCTTTCAACCCGGGCAGCAGTCCATGGCTGCCGTCCTTTACCTTTTCTATAAGGGTTTGGACACCCGGCCGCAAATTTCCCCCTGGTTATGAAATTTTTTTGACAAAAAAAGGCGGTTTACACCCGCCTTGAACAATTTCTTGCACCGGGCGAACCGGCCCAGCCCGGGTAAAAGCAAAAAGTATTTTCCCGGCTTATTGTTTTATAACCGAGACGCAGCGGGGACAGAGGGCTGTATGCTCGGAATCAGCACCTACACCTTCGTGGTACATCCAGCAACGTTCACATTTACTGCCACCGGCAGTCCGCACGGCCACCGCCAGTCCCGGAAGGTGCTCTGATTCCCTTACGCCTGCGGGAGCCTCTTCCAGAGGTTTCAGAGTGGCGCCGGATACGATAAAGATCGTGGCCAGTTCTTTTGCCATGGGCTTTAAAAAGTTGTACAGCTCCTCTCCGGCGTACAGTTCAACGGCGGCTTCCAGGGAGTTGCCGATGAGCTTATCCCGCCTGGCCGTTTCCAGAGCCCTTGTTACTTCACCCCGCACTTCCAGGAGGCGCTCCCACTTCTGGTCCAGTTCCTCATCAAGGTACTCTTCCACAACTTCGGGCATGGAGGTAAGCTGCACGCTGATGGCCCCCTCCCTGTCACCAGGAATGTAGCGCCAGATTTCTTCCGAGGTAAAGGCCAACACCGGAGCCATTAGCCGCACCAGGGCATTTAGAATATGGTAAAGGACAGTCTGGGCGGACCGCCGCTCCGGAGAAAGGGCCGGGGCAGTGTAAAGGCGGTCCTTAATTATATCCAGGTAAAGGGCGCTCATGTCAACGGTGCAAAAACCATGGATTGCGTGATAAACAACGTGAAACTCGTAGTCACGGTAACCGCAGTTAACTTTCTGGATCAATTTTTGTAGCTTCATCAGGGCCCAGCGGTCTATTTCCAGCATTTCCTGATAACTGATTGCGTCTTCAGCAGGGTCAAAATCATAGAGGTTGCCCAGCAGGAAACGGCAGGTGTTCCTGATTTTCCGGTAGGCCTCCGCTATCTGCTTGAGGATGCCCGGGGAGGCCGCCAGGTCGCCCCGGTAATCAGCCGAGCTGACCCACAACCTTAAAATATCTGCGCCCATTTGTTGAATAACTTTAGCCGGGTCAACCACATTACCCAGGGACTTTGACATCTTCCGGCCCTGCTCGTCCACAACAAAACCGTGGGTTAAAACCGCCCGGTAGGGCGCCTCTCCGGTTACGGCCACAGAAGTGGACAGGGAGGAATTAAACCAGCCGCGGTGCTGATCGCTCCCCTCCAGATACAGGTCAGCAGGCCAGCGTAACTCCGGCCATTCGGGGTTCTGGTCCAGAACGCCCATGTGGCTGGTGCCGGAATCAAACCAGACGTCCATGATGTCTTTCTCCTTGGTGAATTCCTTGCTACTGCAATGCGGGCACTGGATTCCCGGCGGCAGCAGTTCGCCTGCCTCCCTGGCAAACCAGACATCGGAGCCGTGTTCCCGGAACAGTTCCTGGAGGTGGCTGATGGTTTGATCATTAATGAGCTCTTTGCCGCATTCTTTACAGTAGAAAATAGGGATGGGCACCCCCCAGCTGCGCTGGCGGGAAATGCACCAGTCACCCCGGTTGGCAACCATATTGTAGATGCGCTCCTCACCCCAGGCCGGAATCCAGCGCACCTTGCGAATTGCCTCCAGGGCCGCCTGGCGGAACCCGTCAATGGAGGCAAACCACTGCTCCGTGGCGCGGAAAAAGACCGGTTTTTTGCAGCGCCAGCAGTGCGGGTACTGGTGCTGGACTGTGGCTTGATGCATCAGATGACCCCGGTGCTGCAGTTCTTCCAGGATTGCTTTGTTGGCGTCCAGGTAAAACTGGCCGGCAAAGATACCGCCTTCCCCGGTAAAATACCCCCTGGCGTCCACCGGTGAGAGCACCGGCAAGCCATACTCCTTGCCCACAAGGAAGTCCTCCACGCCGTGGCCCGGCGCTGTGTGCACACAACCGGTGCCCTGGTCCAGGGTAACGTGCCCGCCCAGGATTACCAGGGAAACCCTGTCTACAAAGGGGTGGCCGCATTCCACCCGCTCCAGCTCCGACCCTTTAAAAACTGCTGTTACTTCGGCATCGGGGGCGCCGATAAGCTCCAGAAAACCATCTTTCAATTCTTCGGCAACCAGGTATTGTTCCCGGCCAGTCCGGACCAGGACATACTGGTAGTCGGGGTGCAGGCAAATAGCCAGGTTGGCGGGCAGCGTCCAGGGTGTGGTGGTCCAGATGACCACGTAAGTATCCTTTTCAGGCAGGACCCCCCTGCCGTTGCGAACCGGGAAACGCACATAAATCGAAGGGGAGCGTTTATCGCCGTACTCTACTTCGGCCTCGGCCAGGGCCGTTTCGCAGGAGGCACACCAGTAGACTGGCTTCATACCCTTATAAATATAGCCCTTTTTGGCCATTTCACCAAAGACACCAATCTGGCGGGCCTCGAAATAGGGCTTCAGGGTCAGGTAAGGATTGTCCCACTTGCCCCGCACGCCCAAGCGCTTGAATTCTTCCCGCTGGATATCCACGTATTTCAGGGCAAATTCCTTGCACTTTTGCCTGAATTCCACCGGGGGAATTTGATGGCGGTTCAGACCGAAGGCTTTGATGGCCTGCTGCTCAATGGGCAAGCCGTGGGTATCCCAGCCAGGTACGTAAGGCGCGTCATAGCCTGACATGGAGTGGTACTTGATGACAATATCCTTTAATACCTTGTTTAAAACGTGACCCAGGTGAATATGCCCGTTGGCGTATGGGGGCCCGTCATGCAGGATGAACTTCTGGCGCCCCTGGTTTTTTTCCTGGACCCTTTCATAAATATTAATTTCCTCCCAGAATTTTAAAATCTCCGGCTCCCGCTGGGGCAGGTTTGCCCGCATGGGAAAGTCGGTTTTGGGCAGGTTTAATGTCTTGCTGTAGTCCATAGCTATAGATACCTCGCTTATTATAATGGTTTTTATTAATGGTTTAAGGAATGATAAACCTGGCTGACCAATTACAAACAAATCACTTTTTCCATACCAGCCGGTGTTCGGGTGGTATTTTGCCCGAATGTAAAAAATCCCGTCCCCCAAGGGACGGGATTGTAGACCCGCGGTACCACCCTAACTGCTGGTCTTTGCAAAGGCTTTAGCAGCGCTCCCTGTCAAAAACCAGCCGCTTCGCGCCCGATAACGGTGGCAAACCGGCCCTTCTTAATCCCTCAATAAGGTTTCAGACGGCACCTCCCGGGTGATTTTCGACGGTTCTCCGCACCCGGCTCACACCCAGTCCAGGCTCTCTTAAGCGGACTACCCCGTCTACTCCCCCCGTTCACAGGCTGGTGGAAATATGTGAAACATGATACTGGCAGGCAATATTATATAGAAAGATACCGGTTCAGTCAACTTCAGTCCCTAAAAAGATAGTGTCAAGGCACTGTTTGATAAAGAGAGATAACTATAACCGTCTCAGAAAAGGACA
>LFSA01000126.1 GCA_001512635.1 Pelotomaculum sp. DTU098
CTTTTTTTACCTGTTTTTACTGCTCCCTATACTGAAAACCCACATTAATTTTACTCATACTTAACCTGTTCCAGCTACCAGTGGGAGTAGCAGGCTTTTGCCCGGGGCCGGCTTTGCCTGGAGCAGTTACTTCCGGTTTCAGTATAAAGCGCTGCTGAGACGGCGACCCGGTGTAAAGCGGCTCCAGCAGGTCCGGCGCCGTCTTCAAACAGGATTTTTCCCCGCAAAAATTTGCTTTAAACGAGTCAAAGTCCCAGCCTTCAAAAAAAGCCGTTGCAGCCGCTATACCGGCTTGAAAAAGCTCTTCCTTTTTCTTGTTAATAGTCTCAAAGTCCGTGGTCTTGATGCCCAGGGAGGGAATTGAAATTGTGCGGACCCTGCTTTTGGGATCCAGCTCGTGAATCCTATCCCGTGCTTCAAGGATGGTTGAAAGGATGGCTGTGAAGAGGGTGAAAGGGTTATGGGGTTTTGAAGAAAAATATTCATCAGGTTCTACGATTTTAAAGCCAAATGTGGGCCATTCCGGTATTTTTTCGCTGTCAAAGATCCATACGGGAAAATTGCTTAAAACTCCCCCGTCTATAATATAGTTTAAAATTCTCTCGCCGTTTGCGTTGACAAAGGGGAGCCTGCAGGGTTCGTAGAAAAAAGGCAGGGAAGCGCTCATGCGCACGGCTTTGCAGACATCCATGTGATCAGGGTTCAGGTTATATTCCCGGAGGTCGTAAGGCAGCCTGAGGAGCTTGCGCCTGTTTACGTCTGTGGCGGTGACCACCAGCTTGTAGCGGCAGACCGGATCGTCTTTGAACTCCTCCAACACCAGATCTTTAAAAGTATGGATTCCTTTGGCCGATAGTTTCTCCCGGACCCATCCCTCCAGGTAATCTCCTTCGTAGAGACCGTTTTCAAACCAGAGGCTTAAGGCCAGTCCCACGAAAGGGATCCTGTCCAGCCAGTCCTTGTCTTTAAACAGGGTGAAGTCCAGCTGCCACACCATCTCTTTAATTTCCTCCGCTGTATAACCGGCTGCAACCAGAGAGGCTATAATGGCGCCAGCCGAGGTGCCGGCAAGGTTAACCCAGTTATAACCCCGCCTTTCCGCCTCATAGAGGGCGCCCAGCATACCTATAGCCTTGACCCCTCCTCCTTCGAAAATAGCGTTTGCCCGCATCCCCATCTTAATCACCTCCAATTTTCAATATTTTATTTGTAAATAACCTGGAATGTGACAGAAATAATAGTGGTTCAACTTCTGGTCATTATTGCTCCTTATTGCGGCATTTCCCAAATACCCATGCCTCTGATTAAGTACCAGGAGAAGGTCCCAGAAATCAGTTTTCAAGAATACCATTGAAAGGTTTGAATGGTGCACCTTACAAAAAAGAAATGATTGACAAAAACATGTGTTCGATTTATGATAAAAACAAACATATGTGCGGGTATATGGAGAGAAGGGGGCTTTTATGGAAAAGGTATGGAGGGAAAAAGATAAATACCTGTTAACCTTATCTGTATCCGGTTATAGCATACTGGATAGGGCTCTGGAATGGTTGGAGAAAGAGGATTCTGAAATCGAGAAAATGGTGGCGTACGGTATCTGCCTGGCTGCCCTTACTTACTTTATTGCAGGACTGGTGCGCTCTATTGTTTAAAGCAGGCATAAAAGAGGGTGCCTTTAAGGCTTATAAAATTGAGGCGAAAAGAATACACCGGGGACGCGTGGATCTAAAAAAACTTCCGATTACCTCGGAAGCCTTGTCTTTCCTGGTGCGGCAGAAGGGACTTGAACCCCCACGAGCTTACTGCCCACAAGAACCTGAATCTTACTTTTTACGTTTAGCCTAGTTTAACCTAGTTTATAAAAGCCCGATTTTACGGGCTTTTCTAGCTTTTTTGCTGGTATAATTTCCCTGCTGG
>LFSA01000075.1 GCA_001512635.1 Pelotomaculum sp. DTU098
GGCATTGATAAATGCAGGGCATAACATTTAAGATCTGCCGCTGCTTCCTTATATTTATTTATGATCAGCGGCACCCCGTGCTTCAGGCAGATATCCCTTACGCTTTCCGCTAACCTTTTATATTCCGCTAAACTCAAATCCTTTTCCCGTAGCAGAATGGCCAGGGGTTTTCCTTGCGCAATCTGGTCAAGCCGCTCTAAAAAATCATCCTGGCACATCTTCCGGTTCGTCACACAAATAAGCATAAAAAATCACCTATACCCGGACGTAATCGTTATAAACCGGCTGCAGACCCCGGTTTATAATCATTTGATGTATTTCCTTTACGCTCCGGGGATCAGAAATCTCAAATTGCTCATCGCCTTTTTCCTCTACCAGATGTCCGCCCACCCCAACCCTGACGCCGGCGGAGATTTTGGTGGCAACCATGCCGATAACATGATCCCTAAAGCGCGGTCTTTCTCTTGTGGAGATGGTAATACCGGCAAAGGGCATAAATAAACGATAGGCGAGCATTACATGTAAGAGCTGTTTTTCTTGAACATCACGGGGACTCAACCCGGCATTATTAATATAAGGTCTTAAGCGGGGAACAGAAAAGGAAATCTCCGCGTGAGGATACTTCTGTTGAATAAAATAAGCATGTAAACCGGTGGCAAAAGCATCTTTGCGATAATCATCCAGCCCCAGAAGAGCCCCGAAGGCAACCCCGCGCATGCCGGCCATAAGCGCCCTCTCCTGGGCATGGAAACGGTAAGGATAAACTCTTTTCGGTCCATCAACATGAACTTCGTCATACTTATCTGGATTGTAAGTTTCCTGGTAAACACAGACATAATCCGCGCCACATTCATGTAAGAATTTATATTCATCAATATTCAAGGGGTAGATCTCCAAACTGACTGAGTAGAAATACTTTGCCGCCATTTTTACGGCTTCTCCAATATACGCAGGTCCCGATTGCCGGCGTGATTCCCCGGTGAGAATCAGGATGTCCTGCAGTCCTGTTTCCGCAATGGCTTGAAGCTCCTTTTCCAATTCGTCAGCTGAAAGTTTTCCCCGGCGGATTCTATTTTTATAATTAAAGCCACAATAGGCACAAAGGTTTTCACAATAGTTTGCGATATACAAAGGAGTAAAAAGGTGCACAGAATTGCCAAAATGCTTTCTCGTCTCCTGCAGTGCCCTTTGTGCCATTTGTTCCAAATAGGGCATAGCTGCCGGAGATAAGACAGCAGCATAATCATCAATGGATAATTGTTCCTTCACCAGTGCCCTTTGTACATCCTGGGCTGTATACTGCCGGTAGTCATATTCTCTCAGGTGCTCTAATACTTTGTCCATAATGTCTGAATCAATTGCTTCCATACCATCTAAGTAGGTCATGTGGTCAATCTTATGCAGTGCCATGGTTAATCCTCCAAAAACCCGGTCAAAGGACTGGAAGCCTCTGCCCCTTTGTCTAACACCCGGCCAAGTCCGGCCAGGTAAGCCGCGCGGCCAGCCTCAATGGCCAGCTTGAATGCCTTTGCCATAAGAGCTACATTATTTGCTGTGGCCACGGCGGTATTACACATGATGGCATCGACACCCATTTCCATAGCCTCGCAAGCCTGGGATGGGCATCCTATGCCTGCATCTACAATAATGGGTAAATCAATTTCATCCAGCAGGATTCTAATAAATTCCTTCGTGCATAATCCTTTATTGCTGCCGATTGGTGCGCCCAAAGGCATAACCGCTGCGGCGCCGGCATCTACCAGGGCTCTGGCCGTATATAAATCGGGATACATATAGGGCAATACGATAAAACCTTCCCTGGCTAAAAGTTCCGTAGCTTTGACAGTCTCATAATTATCCGGCAGAAGGTACTTGGAATCGCGGATCACTTCCACCTTGACAAAATCCCCGCAACCGATTTCTCTTGCCAGGCGGGCTATTCTCAGCGCCTCCTCGGCATTTCTTGCTCCGGAAGTGTTGGGTAGTAGAGTAACGTCCTTTGGGATATAATCGAGAATATTTTCTTCTCCCCCAATATTGGCCCGGCGTAGCGCCAGCGTTACCATCTGGGCTCCCCCGTTTTCCACAACGGCCTTCACTATATCCAGAGAAAACTTCCCTGACCCCAGGATAAACCTGGATTGAAATTCGTGCCCGCCAAGAATTAATTTATCATCCATTTCTATTTCTCCTCTCATACTCTCATACATCTTCTATCCCGAGCAAAAGCCGCAAAACCATGTTAGCCTGATGGCCGGCACAAATATGCACTCTCGGCGCCATCAATCCTCTCCCGATTTTTGCTTCGTTTATAAAATCCCCGCAGATATATAAATTCTTCATTACTTTTTTGGTCTGAATCAGGTTTGAACTGTCATACCCGGCCAAACCGGAGGCAGCGACAATTTTAACATCCGGGAGTTTTTCCAAAACTGTGTTGACCAGCATTGCTTTTTCCCTGGCTTTATCAAAGGCTTCACAAATTATATCATAGCCGCTAAATAATTCTACGACATTTTCTTCTGTAACCCTTGTCGTTTTAACCTCCACCAAAATAAAGGGGTTTATTTGCTCAATTTGTTTTTTTAAGGCAATAGTTTTCGGCATTCCCAAATGACTTATGTAATAACTCTGCCGGTTCAAATTACTGGGTTCTACAAGATCAAAATCCACCAGGAGCAACTGCCCAACACCGCTCCTGGCCAGCATAACGGCAATATTTGAACCCAGGCCCCCCAAGCCGGCAATGGCCACCTTACCTTTTTTCAATCTTTCATGGACATGGGGCGTATGCCTTGCCATCATCATACTCTCAAGCTCATCTTGTTTGGGCATAACCCCTTTTGGGATGATGGTTATGATATCATTTTCCGCCAATGGGTAATCTTCTTCAATCTGATAGCCGTTCAAGATAATAATACCATTTTCTTGGCCCACCAGATCTCTGATTTGAAAAGCAGTTTGACACTCAAAATCTCCCACTTGCCCGTTGACTGTTAATTTCATTTCTTAGCCCCCACCAACAAAGCTGACAATCTCCAGCTTATCCTCATTATTGAGCATCACGTCCTTGTATGCTGATTTGGGGACAACTTTTCCGTTAAGTTCCACGGCAATTAACCTGAGATCATAATTTTTTTCCAGGAGAAAATCCTGCAAACTTTTACTCTCCTCAAGAGGAATAACCTTTCCGTTAACTTTCATTAGCCCACTTCCTTCGGTAAATAATAAAAAAAGCACAAAATGAACCTCCGCCCATTAGGTGTCCCTTTTGTGCTTTATTGGCTTGCTATTATTAGTGTAGTGTATATTAATTCAATTTTATTGTCAAGGGGTAAATCTACAGACATTCAACCACTCAAAAAAGAACAATAAAAATAAAATGGACCCCGAAAAAAGAATAATTAAGTAATTAAGCCACAAACAATCACAAGAACATGATTGTTTGTGGCTAATGTTTAGGGTTAACTACAGGGGCAGGAGTTTTTGGGAACTCCGTCTATATTATTTTAAACCTTCCTTCATCCGGTTTTTGTTGTTAACAGCAGCCTGAGCTGCCGCCAGCCTGGCGATGGGAACCCGGAAAGGCGAGCAGCTGACATAATCCAGTCCTATTTCCTGGCAGAACTCAATTGATGATGGTTCTCCGCCGTGCTCTCCACAGATCCCGATCAACAGGTCCGGAGTGGTCTTCCGTCCCTGTTCAACGGTCCACTTCATTAATTTACCCACACCCTTGCGGTCCAGTACCATAAAGGGGTTTTCAGGTAAAATCTTCTTCTCTTGATAGACCTGGATGAATTTACCCTCGGCGTCATCCCTGGAGAAGCCCAGCGTGGTCTGGGTCAGATCATTGGTGCCAAAGGAAAAGAAATCAGCCGCTTGCGCCAATTCATCTGCCAGCAGGGCAGCCCGGGGTATCTCGATCATGGTACCCACGGTGTAGTGGAAAGATATTCCGGTCTCTTTAACCACTTTTTCAGCCTCGGCGACGACAATCTGACGCAGGAAAGACAGCTCGTTGAGATCTATTACAAGGGGAATTTCAACTTCCGGAATGGGGTTGAAACCTTCCTTAACTAACTGGGCTGTGGCAAGAAAAATTGCCCTGGCCTGCATGGCATAGATTTCAGGGAAAGTGATGCCCAGGCGGCAACCCCGGTGCCCCAGCATGGGGTTGAGTTCGGACAGGCCACGGACCTTACGCAAGAGCTCTTCCTTTTTCTCAATTTCAGCCTTGCTTCCATTTGTCAACCGCAGCCGGGTTATCTCCACCAAAAGCTCCTCGGCATTGGGTAAGAATTCGTGGAGAGGTGGATCTAAAAGCCTGATTGTCACAGGCAGCCCGTCCATAGCTTTTAAGATCCCGTAGAAATCACCCTGCTGCATGGGCAATAATTTGTCCAGGGCGGCCTGTCGCTCTGCCTTGTCGGCAGACAAGATCATTTCCTGGACAATGGGCAGGCGGTCCTGGGCCATAAACATATGCTCGGTACGGGTCAAACCGATTCCCTCAGCTCCAAATTCCCTGGATTTGGCGGCATCCTGAGGGGTATCGGCATTTGCCCTGACGCCCAGGGTCCGGAGCTGGTCCGCCCACTCCAGAAGTTGTTTAAATTCAGGTGAGAGCTCGGGATCGAGCATCGGCACTTCGCCGAGGATTACATTACCTGTGGAACCGTCTATAGAAATCGTGTCACCCTTCCTGACCACCAGGTCTCCCACTGAGAAAACATTTTTTTCGTAATCAATACTTATGGATTCACAGCCACAAACACAGGGCTTGCCCATCCCCCGCGCCACCACGGCAGCGTGGCTGGTCATCCCACCCCGGGAGGTAAGGACGCCCTGGGAGCCTACAATTCCATGGATGTCGTCAGGAGTTGTTTCTACACGAACCAGGATGATCTTTTTACCTTCCGCGTTCAATCTTTCGGCTTCGTCCGCATCAAACACAACCATCCCTGAGGCAGCACCGGGTGAAGCCGGCAGCCCCCTGGCAATAATGTTCAGCTTTGCCCCGCTGTTGATGCGCCGGTGCAGAAGCTGATCCAGTTGCCCGGGCTCGACCCGCAGCACAGCTTCCTCACGGGTAATTAAACCTTCCTCAACCATGTCCACGGCAATTTTGATGGCAGCCTGAGCCGTACGCTTTCCGCTACGGGTCTGCAGTATCCAGAGCTTACCCCGCTCCACTGTAAATTCGATATCCTGCATATCCCTGTAGTGCCTGGTCAAAAGCCCGCACACTTCGGCAAACTGGTTGTAAATCTCCGGCATATCCTGCTGCAGTAGATCAATGGGCTGCGGTGTCCGGATCCCGGCCACCACATCTTCGCCCTGGGCGTTAATCAGGTATTCACCGTAGATTTTATTCTCTCCGGTCGAAGGGTTGCGGGTAAAAGCAACGCCGGTGCCGCTGTCGTTTCCCAGGTTGCCGAAAACCATAACCTGTATATTTACAGCCGTCCCAAGGTCGTCCGGGATTTTATTAATCTTGCGGTAAACAATAGCCCGGTCGTTATTCCAAGAATTAAAGACGGCACGGACCGCCATAAAGAGCTGTTCCATAGGCTCCTGGGGAAAGAGACGGCCGGTTTCTTTCTGGACTAATTTTTTATATTCAGCAATAATCTCCCGCCAATCTCCGGCGGAAAGCTGGTTGTCAAGTTTAATCTGGACCTTTTCCTTATGGTTAGCTAGAATACTTTCAAATTTGTGGTGCTCCACTCCCATCACAACGTCACCGAACATATTGATAAAGCGGCGGTAGCAGTCCAGGGCAAACCGCTCGTCTCCGGTGGCGGAAGCCAGAGCTTCTGTGGTACGGTCATTTAAACCAAGGTTTAAAACTGTATCCATCATCCCGGGCATGGAAACAGGAGCACCTGAACGGACTGACAGCAGCAGTGGATTGGCCTCGTCGCCAAACCTCTTCCCGGTCTTCTCCTCCAGCCGGGCGATACCTTGCTGGATTTGTTCTTCCAGCCCGGCGGGAAACTGCTGATCCTGGGCGGTAAAATCCTTACAGGCCTCCGTTGTAACAATTAAACCAGGTGGTACAGGCAGGCCGATGTTTGTCATTTCGGCCAGGTTTGCTCCCTTCCCACCCAGCAGGTTTTTCATCCCGGCATTTCCTTCTTCAAACAGGTAAACATACTTTTTAGTTGACATGCCTTTCACCTCTGTAATATATTTCCAGCACACGGCTTGCTGTCTCTTCAACGGCCTTGTTGGTAACGTCAATTATCGGGCAGCCGACCTTTTTCATGAAGTTTTCGGCGTATTCCAATTCCTTGAGAATCCGCTCCATCCTTGCATAGTCAGCGTCCGAAGTAAGGCCAAGGGTGTTTAGCCGTTCTCTTCTGATCTCGTGTAGCTGCTGAGGCTGTATGGTCAGGCCGATTAGTTTATGCTTTGGGAGGCGAAAGAGCTCATCTGGCGGGGATACCTCCGGGACCAGCGGCATGTTGGCAGCTTTAATCTGTTTGTTCGCCAGGTACATGCACAGGGGTGTTTTGGAAGTGCGGGAAATCCCGATTATCACAATGTCAGCCTTGAGGATGCCCCGGGGGTCCCTGCCGTCGTCATATTTAACAGCAAACTCGATAGCCTCAACCTTTCGATAATAGTCGCTGTCCATTTTCCGGACCAATCCAGGCTCCAGCTTCGGGTCCCGGTTAACAAGCTGGGATACCGCTTCCAGCATCGGGGTCAGAACATCCACCGTCGGGATACCGTATTTAGCCGCTTCCTGGACCAAAACTCTCTTTAATTCCGGAATAACCAGGGTATATGCTATAACACAGTTGTAGGAACTCGCTTCTTCTACAATCTCGGGGATCTCGTTGGGATTGTTAACATATGACAGGCGACGTATTTCCACTCCACCGTGATTAAACTGAATGGCAGCAGCCCGGGCTACCAGTTCAGCAGTTTCGCCGATAGAATCGGATACGATGAATATGACTGGTTTGGCATCTTCTATGGAAATGATAAACTCCCCCTTAACACCTTTCTCCCAGTTCCACAAAAAGTCGCGCTATGTTGGTTTTGCTTAAACGCCCGATAACTTCCAATCCTTCGCTGCCATCGGACTTGGTAACCTTGCGGACAACCGGCAGTGCGTCGACCTCGTGGGTTATGATTTTTTTTGCAGCAGCCCAGGCTGACTCTTCAGGTGTTGTATATAGTATATTTGGCATCCGGGTCATGATCACCCCAACCGGAAGCTGGTGAAGATCATGACCTCCCAGGGTGGTTTTTAGTAAATCCTTGCGGGAAATAACCCCTTCCAGCAGCCCTACGTCCTTAACCACAAAGAGAGTCCCTACATCCTTGATAAACATGGTCACAACAGCATCATACACGGAGCAGTCTTCGGGAACTACAACAGGAATTGAGAGAACGCTTTCAACCATAACACTGCGAAGCTTTTCCGCCACTAGCCGGTACGGGGACTTGCCGCTGTGAAAATAACCCACTCTCGGGCGCGCTTCCAGCAGCCCGGCCATTGTCAGGATGGCAAGATCGGGCCGTAATGTCGCCCTGGTCAGGGAAAGTTTTTCAGCAATCTGGTCTCCGGTGATTGGCCCGGAATTCTTCACGATTTCCAAAATGGTCTCCTGCCGCCTGGTTAGTTCCAAATCCATCGCCCCTTAGAGCATATATGACATACTAATAAGATTTTATATCTATATAATATACTATATAGAGGAGAGTTTCCCTCCTTATTCCTAAAATATTTACGGCATAATTTAAAGAGAATGGATTATGGCGCCTATATGGCGCCTATTTAGATCCGTTCACAATTTTACTCAAGTCCGCTACCCGCTGGACCAGGGCAACCAGTTCTGCCAGAAGAGCCAGCCGGTTAGTCCGCAGTTTTTCATCTTCAACCATAACCATCACGGAATTGAAGAAATGGTCCAGCGGTTGCTGCAGGGTGGCAATGGCCGCCAGCAGCGCGCGATAGTTCCGCTGCTCCAGCAAAAGCCGGGCCTCTTCCTGAACCCTGGCAAGAGCCTGATACAGTTTTTCCTCGCTGCTCTCCTGCAGCAGGGACGGATCCGGGCGGAAGGCGGTGGCCTTTTTGGCCAGGTTATTGGCACGGGTGTAAACGGTCAACAGGTCGTCAAAGGCAGGGTCCTGACGAAAATCTGCCAGGGCCTGGACCCTTAAAAGGGTGTCGCTAAAGTTTTGAAATCCCGGGGCCAGAACCGCATCAACCGTATCATAAGAAAAGCCGCGGTCGCTAAAGATACCCTTTAAACGTTGTTTAAAGAATTCCGCTATATCCTCCTGCACCTTTTCCAGGCTTAGCTTGAGCTCCACCTTGCCCTCATAGCACCTGTAGGCTGCTTCAACCAAATGCTCCAGGGACAGGTCGAACTGTCCCTCCAGGATGATGTGGCAGATGCCGAGGGCCTGGCGCCTCAAGGCATAGGGGTCCTGGGAACCGCTGGGCTGAATGCCGATGGCAAAGCAGCCAGTGATGTTGTCTATTTTATCGGAAATGCTCAAGATTTGACCGGGCAGGCTGGAAGGGAGATCGTCCCCGGCAAACCGTGGCAGATAATGCTCATAAATGGCCAGCGCCACCGCCTTCTCCTCACCGGTGCGCTCGGCGTACTCCCTGCCCATATAACCCTGTAGTTCAGGGAATTCGTAAACCATATTGGTGACAAGGTCGGCCTTGGCCAGGTAAGCTGCCCGCCGGGCATATTTCAGATCCTGCTCCCCGGCGTTCAGGACTTTGCCAAGAAACTCCGCCAAAACCCCCAGTCTTTCAACCTTGTCGTAAACAGTCCCGAGGTTTTCTTGAAAGACCACTTTCTTTAAAGCCGGTACCTTTTCAGCCAACGGCTCCTTCAGGTCTTCCTCGTAGAAAAAGTTTGCATCTGCCAGGCGGGCCCGCAGAACTTTTTCATTGCCGGCTCTAACAATATCCAGGTGATCCGCCGTACCGTTCTTGATGGCGATAAACTTCGGGAGCAAGCCACCGTCAGGCCCAACCACCGGGAAATAGCGCTGGTGCTCTCTCATGGGGGTAACCAGGACCTCCTTCGGCAGCCTCAGGTAGTCCCGGCTGAATTCTCCCACCAAAGCCGTGGGATACTCCACCAGGTTGTTGACTTCGTTAAGCAAGTCTTCGTTTTCTTCAACGGTGCCTCCCACCGAGGCGGCAGCCTCCTGCACCTGGCGCCAGATAGTCGCCTTTCGCTCCGCAGGATGAACCATCACATAATTACTCCGCATCTGTTCAAAATATTCCCTTGCAGTCGACAGAACGATAGGTTCCTTGCTCAGGAAGCGGTGGCCCCAGGTGGTTCTGCCAGCCTTTAAACCGGCAAACTGGAATTCTACAACTTCGCTGCCTAAAAGGGATACAAGCCAGCGAATAGGCCGGGCAAAACGCACTTCCAGACTGCCCCAGCGCATCGGCTTGGGAAAATGGAGCGAGGTAATCAAGGTTACAGCAATTTCAGGCAGGACGTCCCGTACCGGCTTACCGGCCTCGCGCTTGACAGCAAAGACGTATTCCACATGCCCCACCGGTTTTATAATCAGGTCTGCAACGGTTACCCCCTGCCCCCTGGCAAAGCCCTCCGCTGCCCTGGTCGGTGTCCCGTCCGGTTTAAAGGCAACCTTGACAGCCGGGCCTTTAACCTCCACTTCCAGGGAAGCCTGGTTCAACGCCAGGCCTTCTACAAACAGAGTCAGGCGGCGTGGTGTTCCGTATGTTTTTATTTCCTTAAAAGAAACCCTCTGTTCCGTAAATACAGCCTCTGCCTTTTCTTTTAATTCTTTCAAGGCCGGATCTAAAAACCTGGCAGGCATTTCCTCCACACCTATTTCCAGGAGGTAATCAAGGGATTGTTCCCGTTCTATAGCCCTGTCCACAGTCATGCCCCTACACCTCCTCCTTTTTCAACAGCGGGTAGCCCATACTCTCCCGCTGTTCTATATATGACTGGGCGCAAAGCCGGGCCATATTCCTCACCCTGGTGATAAAACCCGTACGCTCCGTAACACTGATAGCTCCCCGGGCATCAAGGAGGTTAAAGGTGTGGGAACATTTTAAGACATAATCATAAGCGGGCAGGACAAAGCCTTTTTTAATTATTCTTAAGGCTTCCTGTTCGTACATCTCAAAAAGCCTGAAGAGCATATCCGTGTTTGCAAGTTCAAAATTATAGTGAGAATGCTCCACCTCGCCGCGGTGATGAACATCTCCATAAGTAATACCTTCCACCCAGGTGATATCGAAGACGCTGTCCACGCCCTGGACAAACATGGCCAGCCGCTCCAGTCCGTAGGTAATTTCAGCGGAAACCGGCCTGCAGTCGATACCGCCGCACTGCTGGAAGTAAGTAAACTGAGTAATCTCCATCCCATCCAGCCAGACTTCCCAGCCCAACCCCCAGGCACCCAGGGTAGGCGATTCCCAGTTATCCTCAACAAAGCGGATATCGTGTACATCGGGGTCGATGCCTATAGCCTTCAGGCTGTCCAGGTAGACATCCAGCACATCGTCCGGCGAAGGCTTTAGAATAACCTGGTACTGGTAATAATGCTGAAGCCGGTTGGGATTCTCCCCGTAACGCCCGTCTGTGGGCCGCCGGGAGGGCTCAACATAGGCTACCCGCCAGGGTTCGGGACCCAGGGCGCGTAAAAATGTCGCAGGATTCATCGTGCCGGCCCCTTTTTCCACGTCGTAGGGCTGTTGAATAATGCATTTTTGCTGTGACCAGAATTCATTTAGCTTTAGAATAATGTCCTGGAATGTCATAAAAACCTCCTTTAGAATTACTGGACGCCCGCAACCGCTGCGGACTTAAATCCATTTTAAACAAGTAAACCCCCGCCCCTGGATTATTCTACCAGGGACGGGAGTCTTTCCCGCGGTTCCACCCTGATTGGCCGCACTTTTAAGCCGGAATTATTCCGCTTACCCGGCAGCCAGGCACAAAAATAAATGTGCCTCTGCCTGAAAACCTGCGGCCCTCTTGTAAAAAAGCAAGCTTTACTAACCAGAAGAGCAACCCACAGTTTAATTGCAATTGTCTCCAGCGAAGACCTAACAATCTGTGGGCCGTTCCGGCGTTCCTCTTGCAGCTCCGAAACCCCTTTCACCGGTAATGCTTTACCCTTTTCCACCGCTGCGGGCTCTCTGAAAAAACACTATCCGGCTACTCTTTTCTTCATCGCCTCATCTATTTTTTTTCAAATTTATCAAATTCCCGGCATAAAGTCAATCCTAACTGCAGGTAAAGATCCTCAATCATACAGTTTTAACCACTAACTCAGAAGTAAGTACTCAGAAATCATACAGGTCCTTCACTCCAACCGGTTCTTTCGTGCTCCGGTTTTTCTTCCTGGCGTTCAAACTCCAGGGTATATTTATTGGCCATGGCAGCAACCGTACCCAGTGCTCCCAGCAGGGCAATCTCGCTGCTGGCCAGGGCTCCGATTAACCCCAGGGCCCCAATTGTAGCGGGGAATTCATAAACTGTCCGGTCCCCCTTTTTGACTTTGATCCGGTACGATTGCCCCCTTTGCAAGAACTCCTTGATTTGAACAGCCATTTCCTGCCCCCGGGCTTGAAAGCGTTCTCCCAGGTTACGCCCCTGCTCTTCCAGGTTTATTAAGGCCTGAACGACATCCCCACCTGCCCTTTCAAGGGCTTCCCTGGCTTCCTTATAGCTGACTCCCAACCGGGCTCTGATCAGATCAATTTTCTCAAGTTCGCTGATCAATTTAGCCACCTCCATTTCCTTTTACATTAGTTAAACCACGGATTGCCGTTTTTATACATAAGTCCCTGATTTAAGAAGGTTCAGAAAGGCAGTTGATTTTAATTCCTGTTCAAGATGGTATTTCAAGTATTCATGCAGCAGATTTTTCAACTGCAACCTGGCCCGGCTGTCTACTTTCAACTGGCGCAGCCTGGACGGGTGCCAGCGCCATAAAACTTTCAGGGTCTCCACCAGCCCCCTGTTGCATGGCAACGCGTCTGTTCCTGCAGCTCCGCAGGCGCCGCACAGGACTCCCCCCAGGCTGGGGCTAAAGCTCAGCGACCCAACCAATAAACCCTGGCAGCTGGCACAGGTTTCCAGAACAGGATGATAACCAGCATAATCAGCTATCTTGATCTCAAAAGCACGGGCCAGCAACTCCAAATCCTCCGTTGCCATCAGGCGCAGGGTTGTTAAAATAAGCAAGTAAAGGGGTTCACAGGCCTCTCCCTCGGGGGTAAAGGCGTCCACCAGTTCAAAAAGGTAGCTGGCATAGCTGATTTTTTCCAGGTCTTCCCGGAGATAAGAGAACAATTCGACTCCTTCACACTGGCTCACTGAATCCATCTCCCGGCCCCGGTGAATTAAAAAAACAGACCGGGTGAATGGCTGAACGGCGCCGCGTTTCCGGCTTGATGGTTTGACGGCGCCATGGGCCATTACTTTGATTTTGCCTAATTCCCGGGAATAAAGTATTAATAACTTGTCTCCCTTGCCGCAATCCCTGGCCCGGAGCACTAACGCTTCCGTTTTATATAATTTCATACCTTAATTACTCCAGATTAACCAAGTTTAATAATTTATAAATCTGTCCGCTTCTTTACTATATGAGCACGTGATCTAAAACTAGCCTTTAGCAAGCATTGTTTTAGAAGTAATATACAATACTGAGTTTTATCTGTCCAGAAAACCCTGGCTCAAAGCCCCGGGCCTGACTTTGAACATGGCCCGGGCCTGCCAAAAAGGTTTCAGCTGCTGGTGCCTCCCAGAGGTTGATTCTCTATTAATTAACTGGTTAGCTAGCGCTTGTAATGCAGCTGGCAGGACGTTTGATCTATTCCGGGGGAGTTACTCGTAACAGCACCAGGAATGCCTAAACCAGTATTTTTAAAAGCAAAATTTCTTAAACAGGATTAATATGCTATAATACACAAATAGCCGGCCTAAAAAGCCGGATAAAAGAAACCTGCGCGCACTAAACCCGGAATTTTTCGGACAGACGGGGGTTATGCTGTTTGATGAAGATAGTTGTGGGTATTACAGGCGCCTCCGGAGCGGCCTACGGTATAGCCGTCCTGAAGCAACTCAAGTCTTGCGGTGTTGAAAGCCACCTGGTCATGAGTCCCTGGGCCCAACGCACCATCGCTCTGGAAACGGATCTTGACCCGGACCGGGTAGAGAAACTGGCTTCTTACAGCTACCCCGCTGAAGACATGGCAGCCCCGTTGGCCAGCGGCTCATTTCCCCATAACGGGATGATCATCGCGCCCTGTAGCATGAAGACCCTGGCAGCCATCGCTTGCGGCTATTCCGACAACTTAATCGCCCGGGCAGCTGACGTAACCATAAAGGAAGGACGCAGGCTGGTTCTCCTGACCAGGGAAACCCCCCTGAGCCCCATTCACCTGGAAAACATGCTTAAACTGGCAAGATGCGGGGTTGTGATCATGCCGCCGGTACCAGCTCTTTATAACCGTCCCGCAACAGTAGAGGAAGTTGTGAACCAAACAGCCGGGCGGGCGCTGGCACTGCTGGGCATCCAAAACGAATTTTATCCTCGCTGGGAATAAGGCCATTTAACCTGTCCTACACAGGCAGGGATTGATTCTGAGCCTTCCCATAGTTAAAGCCATGGTGTTAGCTGATAATGTATTTTATGTTGCCCTCTACGTCCCCTTCATCCCGCTGGCCGAGGCGTTCGGCGTGCCGAAGGAGAACATCGTCTGGGGCGACGAGCATTTAACCGTTGGCCGCTGAAAATCTTGGCGGGGAACCAAAAAGTACTCCCAACATCATATTTTTTAAACAAAAGAGAGGCTTTACGGTGCTTTCCGGTAAAGAAAGCCTATTTAACCCTCGGCGTCAGGGCCCAATCGACGTACAGGTGTAAAATAATTTCAACCAGCCCGATCATAAAGCTTATAAATAAAAAGCCGGTGAGGGAAAAATAGGCCGCCATGGTAATAAGCTGGGCAAACCAGATTACAGCGTAGGTTATGACTGCATCCAGGGACGCGGAAATCAGAAGCCCCGTTTTCCGGTCCACGTTCGGAACAATATACTCCGCAAGCGGTATAAGGTCCATGGTCGTAGTTATGACAGCAAGGATTAAGGCAGTTGTTAGAGCAGTTGCAGTAGACATATCGCTGTACCGGGGCAATAAAATTCCCAGGACAAGACCATAGGGGATAATTTTATTGGCAATGGCAACGATGTGATTGTAGAACATTCTCTGTCACTCCCCAAAATCATTATGCCCGCAAAAGCAAATAATAAATCCTTTATCCAAACCTTTATGCCGACTTCCAAAAAGCCCGCCCTTAAAGGAAAGACACCTCATTTCTTTAAAAAACTGATGCGCCTGCCCCCACAGCTACCCTTATCCGGGTTACATGCTTAACCCAGGATGATCCCGGTGGCCAGGCTAAAATAAATTGCCATACTGGTAATATCCATCAGAGTTGTAATAAATGGGCCCGAGGCCAGCGCCGGGTCAATCCCCAGGCGGTGGATCAACACCGGTATTAAGCTGCCCAGCAGCGTGGCGATAATCATACTTAGCGCCAGGGATAACCCCACCACCAGTCCCAGCAGGGGGCTCCCCTGCCAGATGTAGGCAGTAACCGCCATGAGCGCGCCGCTGACCAGACCGATCAAAACCCCCACCCTGGTTTCCCTCCAGATTACCCGCAAAACATCCCCGTGTCCCAACTCTCCGGTAGCCAGTCCCCTCACCACCACCGCCAGGGACTGGGTTGCAGCGTTGCCCGGCCCTCCCGCCAGAATATGAATGAAAAGGGCCAGGACGGTCAGGGTTTCCAGGGTTCCAGAGTAGAGATTTATGACGTTTCCCGCCAGCAGTCCTCCGAACAGCAAACCAACCAGCCAGGGCAGGCGCCGGGCTGCCCGTTTCCAGGTCCGGACCTCCTTTTCCTCCCCCTCCAGGTCTATATTGCCTGAAAGGCGCATGAGGTCCTCCGTCGCCTCCTCCTCGATAACGTCCAGAATATCATCCACGGTAATAATGCCGAGGAGTTCCCGGTCATCATTGACCACCGGAATGGCCAAAAAGTCATATTTGGCTACCAGCCTGGCCACCTCTTCCTGGTCGGTCCTGACATTTACGCTGATGACCCTGGTCTGCATTATTTCTTCTATAGGTTGTCCAGGCTCAGCAGTAATCAAATCCCGCAGGGAAAACACACCGGTAAGCTGGTTGCTTTCGTTCACAACATAAACGTAATAAATGATCTCCGCCTCGCTTGCCGTAGATCTAAGTACACTTATAGCCTCCTGGACGGTAAGGTCCTTTTTCACAGCCGCATATTCAGTAGTCATGAGCCCGCCGGCGGTTTCCGCGCCATAGGCCAGAAGCATTCTAATATCCCGTGCATCCGCTGCGGCGATGATGCCCAGCAGTCTTTCCTTATCCTTCCAGGGCAATTCACCCAGCAGGTCTGCGGCGTCATCATCAGGCATTGCTTCCAGAATTTTAGCAGTCCGCTGCCTGCCCAGCCCTTCAAAAAGGGGAACCACCATATGCCGGTCCAGATCATAAATAACCTGGGCTGCTTCCTCCGGCTCAATAATCCGCAGGATCTTCAGCCGCTGGGCCAGGCTGAGCAAGGGAAATATTCTCGCCAGATCAGAGGGGTGCAATTCCTCAAGCGCCTTATGCAAGACCTCCGGAGATGTTTCTAATAGGCGCGCATAAAGCTCCCCCCTGTCTTTGTCTTTGCTCCTATCGCCGGGCATCATGGAACCCCCAGTAATTGAAATATTTGCCCCCCAATATCCAGGAGGTAAATGAAATATTATTCTCCCTTTTTTAAACAATAAAGAAACTGTCCGACGGATGGCGGACAGCCTTGCTTAATTTCACCGTCTGTTTTTATTCTGTCCTAGAATTCCTCCCTGTAACCAAACTCCTTAATCTGGGCCTCCTTATTCCGCCAGTCAGGCTTGACTTTAACCCAGAGTTCAAGATAAATCTTCGAGCCCAGCAGGTTTTCGATTTCTTCCCTGGCCATCTGGCCTATTTGTTTCAACATTTGCCCCTTTTTCCCGATCAGAATACCCTTCTGGGATTCCCTCTCCGTATAAATAACAGCGCGTACCGCCACAACATCATTGGGCCGCCGCTTCAGCTCTTCAACCACCACCGCAACTGAATGGGGTATTTCCTGCGAGGTGAGGAGCATGATCTTTTCCCGGATCAACTCGGCCATAACAAAGGCCTCCGGCCTGTCAGTGAGCATGTCTTCGGGATAGTACTTCGGTCCTTCCCCCAGGTTTTCCGTGATAACCTCGAGCAAGCGGGGCAGGTTTTCACCGGTAAGTGCCGAAACCGGTACTACTTCCTTAAAGCTATAAAGATTGCTGTACTGTTCAAGCTTGGGGAGCAGGTCTTCCTTTGAAACCAGGTCGATCTTGTTCATTACCAGAATGACCGGTGTTTTAAGGCCGGCAAAGCGTTCAACAACGAAACGGTCACCGGGTCCTGGTGGCTGGTTTGCCTCTACCAGAAAAAGGATTAAGTCAACCTCGTTTAATGTTTTCAGGGCTACCTGTACCAGGCGTTCCCCCAGTTTATGCTTTGGCTTATGGATCCCGGGGGTATCCAGAAAAATAATCTGGCTATCTTCCCGTGTGAGGACACAGAGAATCTTATTTCTGGTAGTCTGGGGCTTGTCAGACATGATGGCCATTTTTCTTCCCATCAGCCTATTTAAAAGGGTTGACTTGCCCACGTTGGTCCTGCCCACAATCGCAACAAATCCGGATTTGAAAGAATCAATTACCTCCAAGGAAACCACCTTTACGATGCATTGTTTTTTAAGCTTTGTGGCTTTGAACTGAAAAATCTAAGCCTGGCAAATTCTGAAAATATCGCGCTATCAAGTAATAACAATAACAAACTCAGTTAAATTTATAAGGCTGGCTGTTAACCATCCCCCCCTGTTCCGGAAAGGAGCCTTTTCCGGTCAAAAACGCAGGGTAGGAGCTCATCCAAAGTCTTTACAAGGTAATCCCCCCGGGCGTTGACCATATAAACCTTCAGGTTCCTGCTGAACTCGGCCAGGGTCTGGCGGCAGGCTCCGCAGGGCACACAGAAATCATCGGTAGCGGCTGTGACGGCAATGGCATCAAAATCATGCTCACCTGCGGATACAGCCTTGTAAAGGGCCACCCGTTCAGCACAGCAGGTCAGGCCATAGGATGCGTTTTCAATATTGCAGCCTGTATAACAACGGCCTTGCCTGGTCAGGATGGCAGCGCCCACCCTGTAATTTGAATAGGGCGCGTAGGCCCTTTCCCTGGCCTCCTCAGCAGCGCGAATCAGCTTTTCCACTGGAAATTCCATACCCTTCCCTCCCGGAACAGCCGTCTAAATTAGGATATTTATACCAAAGAGCGATTCTGGATTCTCTCCCAAGAATTCTTTTTATATGGCCCCAGCCCGTCCCCTTTTACTATTCCCTTTTAAGTATACCAGGCTCTGCAGCCATTTTTTGTCTTTGCCAGGCGGATTAAACCAAATAGGAAAAGAAAACGCGATAACCTTATATTTAGATATACTTAGACCTAAACTGTCCAGCAATACTGCTTTACCACCCCGCAAGCTTGAAAACAGCTAAGGTGACGAGAATGCCCAGCAGCGCCCCGCTAATGACCCCGGCAAGGGTACGGGACTCCGGTCCCGGCCCGCCGTATACCGCCAAGAGGACCAGGAACAGGGCTATGGTCGCGACAAGTAATTCCCCCGTCAGCAGGATAAGCGCTGTGCCTCCGGCGAAAGCCAGGGCTGCCCGGCCGCCGGGTAGCCATTTTTCTTTAACGTTATCCCTGCCGCCCCAGGCCTTCCCGGCCACAGTCAGTAAAAACACCAGCGAAAATGCAGTCAATGTTACAAGAAGGGGAGCTACCTTGGCCCTGCCAGCGCCCGGGGCAAGGCTGGCCAGCCGGGGATAGAAGACAACATAGCCCACCACAAGGGCATTCAGGGCAGTCACAAGCACCGCCCCCGCAGCCGCATCCTTTGCTATCTTGGCCAGGTGGCTGTATTCCTGAACGAAAAGGTCCACTGCCTTTTCGAGGGCGGTATTGAACATCTCAGCCATAAGCACCAGGGTAATGGCAAAAAACAGCAAAACAAAATCCCTGGAGCTGATTCTAAAATATAGCCCCGCTCCTAAAACAATTATTGCAGCTATTAAATGGATGCGCACGTTGCGCTGGGTCTGCAGGGCATAAACAAGCCCGGCCAGGGCATATTGAAAGCTACGTCCAAGTTTGTCCAGACCCACAGCAGCCACCCGCCTGTCTGTTCTCAGCGCTATCAACAAATGACCATTACACCAAGACACCAGCATCCCAATTATGGGGCGGTTCACTACCTGGACAGTTCCAGGCGGGCCAGGATCTCTTCTTCCCTTTCCCGCATTCTCCGGCGGTCTACCTCCTCCTGGTGGTCATAACCCAAAAGGTGTAGCACACCGTGGAGAGTTAAATAAGCCACCTCCCGCTGAAAGCTGTGACCGAACTCCCGGGCCTGGCGTTCGGCGGTTTCCAGAGAGATGATCACATCTCCCAGGATAACCTCTTCTTCCTCTCCCGGAAAAGACTCGCCTTCCAGCATTGCAAAGGAAAGCACGTCGGTGGGGCTGTCTACACCGCGGTACTTTATATTCAACTCTTGAATATAATCATCATCCACAAAGACCAGGCTGACTTCGGCATCTTCCCTGTAGCCTTCATCCCTTAAAGCCGCCTGGACAGCCTTGTTCAGTAGATCAATCAGGCTTTCATCAACCGCTATTTTTTTCTGCAAGTTGTTTACGAGTACTGACACGTTTTTTTCTCCTTTCCATTTCCTGGGCCATGTCCGGGTACTCGATCCGGTTGTGGAAGATTCCCGTCAAAACCCTGACAAAGGCCGAGGCAATGATATCAAGGTCCTTTAAGGTTAGATCGCACTCGTCAAGCTGGCCGTCATTCAATTTATCTTTAATTATTTTTCTTACCAGCCCTTCTATCCGGCCCGCCGTACGGTTTTGCAGGGAACGAACCGCAGCCTCCACCGAGTCTGCCAGCATTACCAGGGCAGCTTCTTTGGTCTGGGGCTTTGGCCCTTCGTATCTGAATTCCTCCTCGGTTACAGTTTCTGACCGGTCGTTTTCCAGGGCCTTGTGGTAAAAATAACTGACCAGGCCGCTGCCGTGGTGCTGCTCGATAATATCAATAATCCTCTGGGGCAGCTTGTGCTCCCTGGCCATTTCCACCCCGTCCTTAACGTGGGAGGTCAGGATCAGTGTACTTAGGGAAGGAGCAATTTTATCATGGGGATTGTCACAGCCCATTTGGTTTTCAATGAAAAAATAAGGCCTTTTTAACTTGCCGATATCGTGGTAGTAAGCGCCCACCCTGACCAGCAGGGACTCACCGCCTACCGCATCCGCGGCCGCTTCGGCCAGGTTGCCCACAATGATGCTGTGGTGATAGGTCCCGGGGGCTTCGGTAAGAAGCTTTTTCAAAAGCACATTATTAGGGTGGGATAATTCCAGAAGCCTGACGGGAGATGTAATCTGAAAGGTATGTTCCAGAAAGGGCAGGGAGCCGTTGGTCAGGATGGATGACAGGATCCCGCTGGTAATACCCAGGGCCAGGCTCGTAGATATCAGCAGTCCCAGGGGAGTTCCCGTAACCAGACCTACAATAAAAATTGCAACCACATTGGCACCGCTGGTATAAAACCCGGCCCGGACCAGGTCGCCGCGCTGGCTGAGCTTGGAAACGCTGTAAACACCGGTAATCCCGCCGATCAGGCCAACCAGTCCGAAACGCAGTTGATAGTCCGTCATGATTGCCAGCATAAAGCTCATTACAGCCACCACCAGCACTGCCAGCCGGGAGTCCAAAAGAATGGCAATGAGCATCCCGGCCGCTGCCAGGGGCACCATGTAACCGAACTGGGCGCCGAATTCCGGCCACTGGCTGACATTGATGGCAATAATAGCCTTGCCCACTGCCAAAACGGTAATTACTATTATTCCCAGCAAATAAATATGCCCTGGATGTTCGTAAATCTCCCGGTTTTGCTGATAGAGATAAAAAAGAACAAGCACGGTCAGCATGACCGTCAGCAGAAAAATACCCATTACCGAGGTCCAGGGAAGTTTGGTGCGGGTGAGGCCCAGGGCTTGCAGCTTGACCAGGTGCTCCTCGCTTACAATCTCTCCTTCCCCTATAATCTTTTCGCCTTCCTTAACGGTAATCATGGTTGGAGCAACGGAAGCCATGGCCTCTTCCTGTTTTTGCCTTGTCATTTCATAATCGACAAAGGCATTGGGACGAAGATAGAGCTCAATGATACTGATGGCTAGATTTTCATAATGCTGGGGCAGGCTCATCCTGATAATTTGGTTGACAATATCCCTCTCGTCTTCTTCCAGGCTGTCCTGGGTAATCCCATCACCCTCCTCCATACTCAAGGCGATCAGGCCTTTCAAGGAGTTTTCCACTTGTTGAGTGTAGTCCGGCGAAGACTCGGCCAGTTTCTCAAGATCCGCGTCGTTTAAATTGAAAGGAAGGATTTCCTTTAATTTCTCGATTTTGGCATTTTTGTCCAGGCTCTCATCCCCCTGGACCTCCCGTAGCGTTCCCGCCACATCGGAAATATCCCGTTGCACACCGATAATGACCTGCGGGTCCTTAACGTAAACTTTCTCCACCTTTTCTGCGGCAAGCCGGCGCTGTTCGGCTGTCTTGTTTTTATCTTCAAAGACTATACTTTTATCTGCGTAAAAGGTTCTGGGAGAAACCTGCCCCACCTGCAGGTTAGCTTCATTGGGAAAAAAGTCTACGGACAGGATCAGGGTCAATAGAAGCAAAAATAAAACTGCCGCGCTGCCCCTTCGGATCTTGCGCTGCCTTGCCAGCAGGGACAGGACGGCTACCACCTTATCTTTAATCCTGCCGAAGGTGAACATCAATTTCACTCCTCTTTGGCCACACCCTTCTGCTCTTCCGCCTCATAAGCTTTGATTATTTCCTCTACCAGAGGGTGCCGGACAATATCCTCCCCGGTCATCCTGTGAATACCCAGGCCTTTGATTCCCTTCAAAACAGAAAGGGCGTGAATAAGACCGGAGGCCTGGCCCCTGGGCAGGTCAGTTTGGGTGATATCACCTGTAATGACAGCCTTTGAGCCAAAGCCAAGACGGGTGAGGAACATCTTCATCTGTTCCGGTGTGGTGTTTTGAGCTTCATCCAGAATAATAAACGAGTCCTCCAGGGTTCTCCCCCGCATATAAGCCAGGGGTGCTATTTCAATGATGTTTTTTTCCAGGTATTTGAGGGTATTGTCGACACCAAGAATATCATACAGGCTGTCATAAAGGGGCCGCAGGTAGGGATTAACCTTTTCCTGCAGGTCGCCAGGCAGGAACCCCAGTTTTTCACCTGCTTCCACTGCCGGACGGGTCAACACCAGTCGCTCTACATCCTTGTTGCGAAGCGCCTTGACGGCCATAACCACCGCCAGGTAAGTTTTTCCCGTTCCGGCCGGCCCGATGGCAAAAACAATATCATGGGTCTTAATCTGTTCAACATACTTTTTCTGGCCAATTGTTTTAGGTTTAATCTGTTTGCCACGGGGCGTAATCATGGCAACATCCGTTGCCAGGGCCACCAGGGCATTTTTGATACCGCTCTGAGCGGCTTTGATGGCATAGGAAACCTCACGGGAGGTCAGGCGGTTTCCAGCACGATTAAATTTCTGCATCTGGAGCAGGACTTCCTGGGCCTGTTCCACCTTTCCCTTATCCCCGCTAATGATAATTTCCTGCCCCCGGGCCACAAGCCTGACCCCCAGCGCTTTTTCGATCTGCGTCAGGTGATGGTCATGCTCTCCAAAAATTTCAGCCGCAGAGCTAATATCATCCAGTTCAAATCTAGCTTCAAATCTATTTGACAATAGCCGGGTAGACCTCCTCAGTCTTTTAAATTACTAATGCCTAAGGCTTAAAATGTTTGTCCGTCCCAATATCTTCAACAGCCTCGATGATGGCTTTCACGCGTACGAGGTTTTCCACGTTACCTGTCTGCACCTCTTCCACCCACTGCTTCTCAACCCTGGTATTGGGCGAAAGGGAAGCCAGTGCTTTCTGCAAAGCCCTCTCTTCAGCAAGCCTGCGGGCTTCTTCAGGACTGCGCTCGATTCTGTAGTCTGCTAATTCATGGTATTTAGTTGTTATAAGTTCGACAGGTATTGTTAGATTCCTCCAAGATGGCAGGCTCTTAACCAAAGTATCCACTTCATAGTATTCAAAGGGAATATTTTTACTACCTGATAGAATTATTTCCTTACCTTCAAATTTAATACTGGTCCTGGTTTCAGTATTGCCTGTGAGGCGCCGTCCTTCTTCAATTATAGGAACTTCACCGTAACCCTCGTACCAGACCCGTGCCCGGACAATACCCCTGGCGTGTACATAGGCGGCCGGCTTAATTTCACGGGGTTTCTGGCCCGACTCCGGTTCTGTTCCGGGTGCAGTCTCTTCAACAGCGGGGATCACACCGGATATGAGCACCTGACCGGGGACAACGGTGTCCCCTTCCTTGACAACCGGATGGCCGCTTACAACCAGCACCTCTTTAATAAGCCCGGCTTTACCAGCTACAATATGCGCTGGTTGCTGATCCTCTTCTACAGGCAGGGTCCGCTCCGCAACTTCGATGATCACCTTTGTTCCCTTAATATATACGCCTGTCCAGGCCACAAGTGGCAGCCTTTCTATTATTTTCGCCTCCACTACCCCCGTTTCCACCCGCCATTTAGGCACACCCCTGGCCAGGCCTGCTTCTGCCGCAACTTCCAGCAATTCTGCACTACTCAACTGCTCGTTGCCTCTGACCTCAATGAACCAGACAAAGGAAGTAAGTAGGTAGAGGACACCAACGCAAAAGACGGCCCCCAGGGCCAGTGCCTTTCTCCGGCGCAAACGGGCAAAATAAAAGGGCAGGCCCTCACGGCTGCAGATCCTGAAGCGGCAGCGTGTGCGCCTGGCCATATGCCGCAATGGTTTTACCGCATTTACCCTGACCTTTAAACGAATTCCCCCGTCACCGGTCCTGGTGACATCCCAGAGGCTGATTCCCCTGCTGGCTGCCATGTTGATAAGTTTTTCCGGAGCATCGCCAGTGACTAAAATGGTCACATACCCCAGTAAAAATGAGATCAGCTTAAACAGAAACATACTTTATCCCCCTGTAGCTGGATTATTCCTTGCCGGCTCCAAGGCCTGGACTTGCAGTACAGACTTACCTAGTCAAATCTCAGAGAGAAAATCCTGCCTTCCACACATAGCTCGTCGGGCAGGATATTGCGGAGGATCAGGTTTTCCCCCTCAACCAGAACCTCTCCTTCCCCAACGCTTACGCGAACTCTCTCCGGGCTGTATTCAAGGATACCCCTGTGGTTTTCAATATAAAACTGGATATTGCCGAAGAGGATAATTTTGGGCAAGTCCAGGGCAACATCACCAGGTATTTCTAGAATTTCTGAAATCTGCCTTTTGACTTTCTTTTTGACATCTTGCCAGGCCATAAAAAATCCCCTCCCTGCCACAATTTTATGCGGCTGGAAGGGAATAATTACCTGTAACATGAAAACATTGCCATTTATTAAATTTGTTCTTTACTCAGGGCCTGTTTTACCCGGCAAGTAAATCCACTGCCGGTAAAATAATAAATCGATAAATTTCTTTTTCAGGTAAGGCTTTCCGGCTGGAAAGCCTCCTTCAAGTTACTTCGTATATACTTTTCCTGGCCTGGATTGCTATCTTCTTTTCAATTGCCTGCCGCCCCGGGGACCCAGTATTTCAGCCCAGACAATACCCATTAAAACCTGTTCCGGGCCGGCTGAAAAACCGATGATATGTTCTGCAGCCCGCTGCCTGCGGCTCTTCCGGGTATTAACAGCAAGGGACTGAGGGGGAAGATCTCCGGTAAGGCAGCGGCTTTCCGGCATTTCACCGGATTTCCTGCCCTGCCCTTCACCTTCCAGGGGGCGTTGTTCTCTCACACTTGCCTTTACAGGTTCTGTGAGGATTACACCCTCTCCACCGGAGGCAACTGGCTCACTGCTGCGCCCGGTGATATAATCGGGAAGGTTCAATCTCCGCCGTCCCCGTTCCCCAGGCACATGCTCCGGGGGTAGTTCCAACGGGTCGGGATCAGCTGTTCCCACAGGGTCCTCGTACCGGCCAGCAGGCCCGGTACGCCCCATCAGGCGCCAGATGCTCCTTAAAAGAATATACAGGAAGATAATAAGCCAGAGGGTTTTCACAAAAACACACACCCTTAACAAAGGTTGAATAAGCTATTACTCAGTACCGGTTACTCCGGACTGACAGGCCTTTCCTCATCCGGGTTGCGGCCAAGCCTGGAAAGCGTTTCACGCATCCTGGTATCCGACATAAGGTTCTGGAGATTATAGTAATCCATCACACCGAGCTTGCCCTGGCGCAGGGCCTCTGCTATGGCCAGCGGTACCTGGGCTTCGGATTTGACCACCTGGGCGCGCATTTCTTCCACGTATGCCTTCATCTCCTGTTCCCTGGCCACGGCCATAGCCCTGCGCTCTTCGGCCTTGGCCTGGGCAATCCGCTTGTCCGCTTCGGCCTGGTCGGTCTGCAACTGGGCCCCGATGTTGCGACCCACATCCACATCGGCAATATCGATGGACAGAATCTCAAAGGCTGTCCCGGCGTCCAGTCCCTTGCTCAGGACAGTCCGGGAAATGAGGTCGGGATTTTCCAGGACGTGCTTGTGGGTTTCGGAACTGCCAACGGTTGTCACAACCCCTTCGCCGACCCGGGCAAGGACAGTTTCTTCCCCGGCGCCGCCCACCAGGCGGTCGATGTTGGCACGCACGGTAACCCTGGCCACAACCTTGACTTCAATCCCGTCCTTAGCCACTGCTGAAACCAGAGGTGTCTCCAAAACCTTGGGATTGACGCTCATCTGCACCGCCTCAAAAACATCCCGGCCGGCCAGGTCGATAGCCGCCGCCCGCTCAAAGGGCAGTGGAATCGCAGCCCTTTCTGCGGCAATCAGGGCGTTTACCACCCTATCCACATTACCGCCTGCCAGGTAATGGGCTTCCAGCTGGTTAACGCTGATATTAAGACCCGCCTTGACGGCTTTAATCAGCGGATTGACAATCTGGGCCGGGGGCACCCTGCGCAGGCGCATGCCAATTAACGTAAAAATTCCGACCCTGACTCCCGCCGCCAGGGCGGAAATCCACAATCCCACGGGAATAAAGCTAAAAATGACGGCAACTATGATAAAAACAAGAAGAATAAAAAGCAGGGAAGCTACTGCTCCAGCGCCCAAGCAAACCACTCCTTTAGTTTATTTTAATTAGACATCCATGCCGCTGGCGCGGCACCAGCAGAGGTTGAAAAAGCCCATTTTTATGCCCTGTGCTTTATGCCCTGGTGCCTGAAAGGTGCCTGACACCAACTTGCATGAAAGGTGCCTGACACCAACTTATCAACTTATGATACCCTGGTGCTGGTGTCTGCTGGTTTCCTGGTGTCTGACACCAACTTATCATGACACCAACTTATCAACTTATGGTATGGTAGCCTGGCAGCCTTGCCCAGGGGCACTGAGGCGGCGCCAGCATGGGTTGAAAAAAGCCCATTTTCAAGATATTTGCTTGACGACCACCCGCGTACCTTCTACCCTTATTACCATAACCCGGGCACCGGCTTCGATATACTCCCCACCAGTCACCACATCCAGACGCTTCCCTGCCACCTCCGCGGTACCGGCCGGCCGTAAAGGGGTGAGGGCGATACCTTCTTTTCCTGCAAAGGAGCTCAGTTCCTGTAAAGGGGCCACATAGCCGTCTTCCTTCTGCTGCCTGTCTTGCAGGGTCAGTTTGTACCACAGCTTGTAACGGGACATCAATCTCAGCCCTACGATAAGTATAATAATGGTCGCAATCAGGGCCAGGACAAGGGCTTCCGTAACATGTACCACATCAACGGATACCAGAAGAATTCCCCAGCCAAAGAGAATTATTCCGATAATACCGGCTATACCAAAACCTGGAAAAACGATAATTTCCAGAATTATGGCCATTAGTCCCAGTAAAAAAGCCAGTGCCGCAAGCCAGTTCATTAATTCAGGCGTCAATATTTTCACCCCGCTACTGATTGTAAAAAATGCTTGGCTAATAATGCCAAGCACTTGTGTCTTTTTATTATATGACTACCGGAATCTCCTCTTTCTGGCTGCTTCTGACTTTTTCTTTCTGCGCACGCTGGGTTTCTCATAATGCTCGTGTTTCCTGGCCTCGGCCAAAATGCCTGCTTTCTGACAGGTACGCTTGAAACGCCGGAGGGCACTGTCAAGTGTTTCATTTTTACCTACTCTTACTTCCGCCACTATATCTTCCCTCCCTCCGCTAAACCATAGAACAGTAAATAAGCTGGGAACATCCCATTCCCCAGGGTAACAAACACTTTATGATTATACATCAGACACTCGACTGGAGTCAACCGGCTGCCGGTCACATGCAATGATAAACCAGCGAAATACCGCTACCTTAGGCCCATAAGTACACAGGCAGGTTTAATCTACAGTTCGCCAGGGTTTAAAGTTCATCACTGGACTTTTTAGCCCGGTGGCCACTTAAAGGGGCGTCCCGCAAGAAGATGGTAATGGATATGCATAACCTCCTGACCGGCTTCCCGGCCGCAGTTGCAGACCAAACGAAAACCCTGCTCTCCAAGGTTCAGTTCCCGTGCTACCCGGACAGAAGCCAGCTGGACCTGACCCATGATGTCGGAATCCCCTTCGCTCAGGTCGAACAGAGTTGAGATATGTTTTTTAGGAATGACAAGAAGGTGGACAGGAGCCGCTGGGTTTATATCCTTAAAAACTAAGACCTTTTCATTTTCATAGACAATATCGGCAGGAATTTCCCTATTGGCAATCTTGCAAAAAATGCAGTCCTGCATTCTTCCACCTCCTCCCTGAGGGGGATTACACCATTTTTTTATTTTTATTCAACATTTTTTAAGAAAATCCTGCAGGAGTTTAATAATATGATTAACATAAAAATCCTTTTAAAGTTGTTCCTTCAGTTTCCACCATTTTGACCCGGACAACCTCCCCCCGGAGTTCCTCACGCCCTGGGAAAATGGCCCTCACATAGTTCCCGGTCAGCCCTTCATACAGGGAATCACCTTCTCCAGCACGCTGTTCAACCAGTACATCAAGCTCCTGTCCCACAAGTGACCAGGCGAAGCGGGCAGCCAGTTTTTTACCGGACTCAATCAGCCTCCGGCTGCGCTGCTCCTTGATCCCTGGTTCAATCTGGTCCGCAAAATCCGCTGCCGGGGTGCCCCGGCGTGGTGAAAACTTGAAAACATGCAAGCCGCTGAAGGATATCCCTTCAATATAACGGACTGTGTTCTCAAAATTTCTTTCCGACTCTCCCGGAAAACCGACGATAACATCCGTGGTCAGTCCCAGGCCCGGCAAATTCTCTCTCAACACCTCCACCAGGCGGGCATACTCATAGGTTGTATAACGCCTCCCCATCCTCTGAAGGATTTCGTCGTCGCCTGATTGAAGCGGAACGTGCAGGTGCCGGCAGAAATTTTTTAACCCCGCCAGGACCTCCACAAGTTCCGGAGTGATGTCATTTGGTTCGATGGAACTCAGCCGGATTCTTAAGAGCCCGGGAATCCCCGACAAGTCGTGAAGTAAAGAAGCCAGGCTCAGGTCGCGTTCCAAATCCTGTCCGTAGGCTCCCGTTCGAATGCCGGTCAAGACAATTTCCTTATAGCCCGCTGCCACAATGTCCCGGGCTGCCTTGAGCACATTCTCCGGGCGCCTGCTGCGCATCGGTCCCCGGGTATGAGGAACAATGCAGTAGGTGCAGAAGTTTGTACATCCCTCCTGAATTTTTAAAAAGGCCCTGGTCCTTCCCTCCAAAGGCAACGCCGTAATTTCTTCAAACTGTTCTCCTGCCTGGAACCCGCTGACAAGAGAAAGGGGCTCCCTTTCCTTTGCGGCTGCTTCTACCAGCTCCACCAGATTTGAACGGCCGCGGGTGCCCACCACCAGGTTGACCCCCGGTATCCGCCCGACCTCATCAGGCGATATTTGAGCATAACACCCGGTCACTACAATCAGAGCACTGGGATTGGCCCGCGCTGCGCGGCGGATCAACTGCCTTGATTTACGGTCGCTCAGATGAGTTACAGTACACGTATTGACAATATATATGTCAGCAATGTCATTAAAATCCACGATCCGGTAACCTTTTTCTTTGAAAGACTGGGCCAGGGCTGCCGACTCATACTGGTTGACCTTGCACCCCAGCGTGGTAATCGCCACCGTTTTTTCACCCAACTGACCAACCCCCCAGATCGCCCCACTGGTAAAGGATCATAGTAACTACCGCCAAACCGGCAGTTTCTGTGCGAAGGATGCGCGGCCCCAGCGTAACCGGCTGGACACCGCGGGAACGGGCCCGCTCCACCTCCTGGGGGCTAAAGCCCCCTTCCGGGCCGATAAAAACATAAACCTGTTCCCGGGGCTTGTTTTCACGCAGGAAAGCCTTCAGAGTCAGGACATTTTCTTCCTCCCAGGGAATCAGCGCGGTGGCCTGGTCCAGATCCCGCAAGGCCTGCTCCCAGCCTCCCGGCAGGTCGACCTCCGGAATATCCGGGCGGCGGCACTGCTTGCTCGCTTCCCGGGCGATACGTAGCCACCTTTCCCGCCGTCTTGATAATCTGTCCCCCTCCAGTTTCAGAACAGACCGCTCACACACCAGGGGGATGATCCTGCTGACCCCGAGCTCCGTAGCTTTCTCAACGATCAGGTCCATCTTATCAGCCTTGGGCAATCCCTGAACCAGTGTAATCCGGGGACCGGGGGAACTGAACACAGGGATTTCCCCGGTCACGGCGCAAACCACCCTGGTCCTGCCGGCATCTTCAATAACCGCTTGATAAGACATGCCCCGCCCGTCCAGGACCAGGAGCCGGTCACCCCTGCCCAGGCGGAGAACTCTTGTAATATGTACAGCATCCTGACCCGTCAGGTAGATGTAACCGTCTCTAATCTGATCAGGTTCCACAAAGAACCGGGGCATAAACAAGCTCCTCTGCCTTAAAAGTTTATTATTACCCGTTTGCTCCCGTCCCATGCACCAGCCTGGCTCAGCTTGGGCAAGCCAACAAATGCTATATCCCGCTTTTCCTGCGCTTCGTAACCGTTTCCCCGCCAATGCCCCAGTTGTCGGTTTCCACTTCATCGATAACGACAACTGTAGTTTCAGGGTTTTTACCCAGAATATCCGCGAGGAGCCTGGTAACCCCCTGAATCAACTGGGCCTTTTGTTCCGCTGTTGCCCCTTCCTTTGTAATTTTAATATTAACGAAGGGCACCTCACCATAACCCCCTTCCCGACGCAGTAATTTTAATCCCGCGAGGTTTTTTAGCCACAATAGCCGTCCACTCGCCCTCTTCCAGCTGCTCCCAGGGAGTCAGGCCCGCCTTTTCCAGGGCATCCCGCACCTCGTCCGCCCGCTGGCGGATAATTCCTGAAGCAATCAGAGAGCCGCCGGGAACCAGCACAGCTGCGGCGTCAGGAGCAAGGCTGATAATTACACTGGCAATGATATTGGCAACCACCAGTTCAGCCCCGTCATTTATATTATCTAGCAGGTTACCCTGCACCACCCGGACTATCCCTTCCACCTGGTTTCTGGCCACATTTTCTGCCGCTACCCGGCAAGCCACAGGGTCCAGATCCACTGCCACTACCCGGCCCGCACCCAGGGCAGCAGCCGCAATAGCCAGAATCCCAGAGCCTGTACCCACGTCGTAGACCCTCTCTCCGCCGCGGATATACTTTTCCAGCAACTTCAAGCATAGGGAAGTGGTGGGATGCGTGCCGCAGCCAAAGGCCATCCCCGGATCAAGTTCAATGACCAGTTCTCCGTCAGCCGCACGGTAATCTTCCCAGGAAGGCTTGACAACAATCCTCTTCCCCACATGTAACGGTTTGTAATATTGTTTCCAGGTGCTGGCCCAGTCTTCCTCCCTGGTCCTGCGCGTGCTCACATCAGCTTCCGGTTTTAAGCCCAGGCGTTCCAGGGCGGAAAACAGCTCTTCCAGCCGCTTGTCCAGGCCTTCATCCACAGGTAAATAAGCCTTGACCACAGGCCTGTCCTGTTTGAGTGCCTGCGGGGAAACAGCCCATTCCTCGGGATGAGTCCGGGCAGCATACATATGAAGAACGGCGGGGTCTTCAATGACAACCCCGCCGGCTCCCAACTCCCGGAATATTTCCGAAACCAGTTCGACTCCAGCAGGGGGAGAGCTCACGGCAATCTCTAACCATTCCAAGTAAAAAACTCCCTATCTCTGGTCCTTAGCCCATAAAGGCGTCCTTCATTCTTTCAAAAAAACTCTTGTCCCCGGTATGTCCCCTTCCCTGGACAGGCTCGCCGTCGCCAAGACGGGCAAACTCCCGGAGCAGCTCCTTCTGCCTTTCGCTAAGTTTACCGGGAATTATTACTTTAACCCGGACATGCTGGTCGCCCCTGCCAAAACCATTTAGATGGGGAATACCCTTTCCTCTGATCCTGAAAACGGTCCCCGGTTGAGTACCTTCGGGTATCTTTAGTTTTTCCACCCCTTCCAGGGTGGGGACATCGATTTCAGCACCCAGAGCTGCCTGGACAAAGGAAAGAGGTATTTCACAAATTAAGTCATCGCCCTCGCGCCTGAAAAGGTTGTGCTGTTTAACGTGGATATAGACATAAAGATCACCCGGGGGGCCTCCCCTGGTTCCGGCTTCTCCCTCACCCGCGATGCGGAGCCGGGAACCGTTGTCCACACCGGGCGGCACTTTGACCTTGATACTGCGTGTTTTGCGCACAGAACCTGTGCCGCGGCAAGTTGGGCAAGGTTTCTCGATAATTTGACCGGTGCCCCGGCAGCGATCACAGGTCCGCGATTGGACAATACGTCCAAAGATTGTACTTTGGGCAAACTGCACCTCGCCGGTCCCCGCACAGGCCGGACAGGTTTTAGGCCTGCTTCCCACAGCGGCCCCGCTGCCGCCGCAGGTGCTGCAGGTCTCAATCCGCGGCACCCTAACTTCCCGCTCTACACCAAAGGCTGCTTCCTTTAAAGTAATCTCTATGTCGGTGCGGATATCCGCACCTCTTTCCGGACCGGCGCGCCTGCGGGTGCGGCCGCCGGTGCCAAAGAATATATCAAAGATATCACCCAGCCCACCGAAATCACCAAAATCAAACCCGCCGAAGCCCTGTCCGTCGACACCAGCATGGCCAAAACGATCGTAGTTGGCTCTTTTTTCAGGATCACTTAAAACAACATAGGCCTCGCTGATTTCCTTGAATTTTGCTTCGGCATCCTTGTCATTGGGGTTGGCGTCAGGGTGATACTTGCGGGCCAGCCTCCGGTATGCCTTTTTAATTTCATCGGAAGTCGCGTTCCGGGAAACGCCCAGCACTTCATAATAGTCTCTCTTTTCCATCGCCCACACCTCGCAAAAATACAACAAAGGAAAGGGGAACCTTCATTCCCCTTTACAAGGATACCATAGTATGCTTTTGAATAAAAGCCAAACTCACCTTCTATTTATCATCTTTTACTTCGAAATCGGCATCCACAACATTGTCCTTCGGAGCCCCTCCACCAGCCTGACCGTCTCCGGTCTGTTGTCCCTGGCCGGTTTTCTGGTACATCGCCGCTGTCAATTCGTAGAGTGGTCCGGTGACAGCCTCTATTTTGGCCTTGATTGTTTCAATATTACCGCTTTTTACAGCTTCCTTGAGATCGTCGGTAGCCCTTTGCAGCTTATCAACAGCGGCAGGGTCGGCTTTGTCCTTGAAATCCTTAATTGTCTTTTCAGCCTGGTAAATCATACTATCGGCCTGGTTGCGGATCTCCACCTCTTCCTTACGCTTTTTGTCTTCGGCGGCGTATCTCTCCGCTTCCTTGACCATTCTATCGATTTCTTCCTCAGTCAAGTTGGTACTGGCAGTAATGGTCATGCTCTGCTCTTTACCCGTGCCCAAATCCTTTGCCGAAACGTTTACGATTCCGTTCACGTCGATATCAAATTTAACTTCAATTTGCGGCACTCCCCTTGGCGCGGGTGGAATACCGGTAAGGGTAAACCGCCCCAGGGTTTTGTTATCACTGGCCATGGACCGCTCACCCTGGAGTACGTGAATTTCCACGGTAGTCTGGCCATCTGCCGCAGTGGAGAAGATCTGGCTTTTGGATGTGGGGATGGTGGTGTTCCGCTCAATCAATTTCGTAAACACACCGCCAAGGGTTTCAATACCAAGGGAAAGTGGTGTTACATCCAGCAGCAGAACATCCTTTACCTCCCCGGACAGCACTCCGGCTTGAATGGCAGCACCGATGGCAACGCATTCATCGGGGTTGATTCCCTTATGGGGTTCTTTGCCCAGGAACTTGCGGATGGCCTCCTGTACCGCGGGCATGCGGGTTGCGCCACCCACAAGGAGTACTTTGTGAATATCCTTGGGCTGCAAACCTGCATCGGAAAGCGCCTGGCGGGTGGGTCCCATAGTCTTTTCGATCAGGTCGGCTGTCATTTCATCAAACTTGGCCCGGGTGAGAGTGATATCCAGGTGTTTAGGGCCGTTGGCGTCCGCAGAAATGAATGGCAGGTTAATATTGGTGGTGGCTACCCCTGAGAGCTCGATCTTTGCTTTTTCAGCAGCCTCTTTCAACCGCTGCATGGCCATTTTATCATTGCGCAGGTCGATCCCGGTATCCTTTTTAAACTCGCTGATCAGGTAATCTACGATCCTCTGGTCGAAATCATCTCCGCCCAGGCGGTTATTGCCGCTGGTGGCTCTAACCTCGAACACACCGTCGCCGATATCGAGGATGGATACGTCAAAAGTTCCCCCTCCCAGGTCGTAGACCAGGATCGTTTGTTCTTCTCCCTTGTCCAGCCCGTAGGCCAGGGCAGCCGCTGTGGGCTCGTTAATGATCCGCAGCACCTCGAGGCCGGCAATTCTACCGGCATCCTTGGTGGCCTGGCGCTGGGAATCGCTGAAATAGGCAGGAACGGTAATGACCGCTTTTTCCACTTTTTCGCCCAGGTAGGCTTCGGCATCAGCTTTTAATTTCTGGAGAATCATTGCGGAGATCTCCTGGGGAGTAAAATTCTTACCATCAATGTTTACTTTATGGTCCGTACCCATGTAGCGTTTAATTGAGGTGACGGTCCGTTCCGGGTTACTCACAGCCTGCCTTTTGGCCACCTGGCCCACAAGCCGCTCTCCGGTCTTGGAGAACCCAACAACAGAAGGCGTGGTTCTGGACCCTTCAGCATTGGGAATAACCACCGCCTCGCCGCCCTCCATAACAGCTACACAGGAATTAGTCGTGCCAAGGTCAATTCCTATCACTTTAGACATTTTATTCGACCTCCTGAACTAAGTTTCATGTTGCATACCAAGTTTCATGTAGCTTACGAAGATTTTGAAACCTTAACCATAGATGGGCGGATCACTTTATCTTTCAGAAAGTACCCGCGCCTGAGTTCTTCAATAATAGTGTTTTCCGGGTATTCATCAGAATCCTCCCGGAATACAGCCTCATGCTTTACCGGATCGAAAGGCTCTCCAACCGCCGGAATAGCCTCTAATCCTTCCTGGGATAATACATCTCTAAACTGCCGGTAAATCATTTCCACACCGGATTTATAATCTTCAAGGGAATCACCCTTAGCCTCCAGGGCCCGCTCAAAATTATCCAGCACCGGCAATAACTTCAGCACCAGTTGCTCCGAGGCAAATTTGCACAGTTCCTCTTTTTCCAGGCGGGTCCTTCTCCGGAAATTTTCATAATCGGCCTGCAACCTCGCCAGGCGGTTAAAGTAGTCCTCCGCCCTGGCCTTCTGTGCCTCCAGTTGTTTTTTTAGAATAGTTAATTCATCCTCCGCTTGTTCTTGGACTTCTTCTTTTGTATCCTGTTCTTCTTTTGAATCCTGCTCCTCCTGCTCCTGTGTTGCCTGGGCCTGAGTCGCCTGATCCTGATCTGTTAAATTCTCATTATCTTCGCCCTTTTTAAGGGAACTGTTTTTATCCTCAACGCTCACGCCGGTCACCCCACTTAAACCTTGAAAGTATCACTTGACGTGTCTGCTTTTTCTTCCCTCTTCTTAATAATAGTATCAATTCTTAAAATAGCCTCGGCCACTTCCCCGGCCGCCTTCAGAGCATAAATCTTCACACTGGCCGGATCAACAATTCCATTCTCGTACATATCAACAACTTCTCCGGTGTCACAATCAATAGCCAGTGAATATTTGCCTGTTTCTGTTTGGGCTGCAATAACATCGCCCATTTTTTCCAGTGGGTTGAAACCCGCGTTGGCTACGATTTGGGCCATGGGTTTCTTCAAAGCTTCCACCACGCACTCTACACCATAAGCAGCCATGCCCCGGATGCCTTCCCGCACTTTATCCACCTCACGGGCTGCCCAAAGCTCCAGGGAACCTCCCCCGGGTACAACTCCACTCCTGATTGCAGCTTGCAATGAAGCTGCAGCATCCTTGGCAATGCGCTCCCGCTCGCCCACCACTTCAGATGTCGCGGCTCCCACCAGTACGGTGGCCATGGGCTTGCCTTTGCCGCCAAGAATCCATACCTGTTCAAGCTTTTCATCGTTATAAACCCGGTCGGCTTTCCCCAGATACCGTTCCAGTTCGGCCAGCGGCCTCTTCAGCCCGGTACGCTTGATCATCCTGGCGCCGGTGTGCTCAGCCGCTTTACGCAGTTCTTTATTGGCAACTCTCTGGATGACCATGACACCCTCGTCGGTCAATATTTCTTCAGCGGTATCTGCAACCCCACGGTCAACCAGGACCAGACCTACGCCCAGATCCAGGATTTTTTTCAGGTTTTCCTTAAATTCCTCCTGAAGCTCCAGATACCGGGTGAACCCGGCCTCTGTACCCAGGGCCTCATCGTCAATTTCCTCAGGTTCCAGGGCATCATCAATAACCAGAACCTTAACCTGCTCCAGCTCTTTGGGCATCTGCCGGTTCATCCGTTCCTTATTGATGATTACACCCATAAAAACCTGGTTCTCCGCACCTTCCTCAGCAACAATGGAATCAGAAAACTTAAAGGACCTGTCTTTCAGCTTTTCCTCCCCAATAAGAACCGCCGCCTGTGTCACCAGGTCGGCAATGTCGGTGTGGCCCCGGCCGGCTACCAGGGCCACCTGAAGGACCAGCGGATCATCCAGGCCTTTGAGGGGGCGGGTGTGCTCCTGCATGACTTCCAGGGCCCTTTTTAAGCCGGTACGCAGGCCCTCAATAACCCTGGCCACAGGCACGCCCTTGGCCACCCGCTCCACTCCGGAACTGACCAGGACCCCGGCCATTACTGTGGCCGTGGTTGTCCCGTCACCCACCTCGGCCTGTTGAGCCTTGGCGATATTAATCAACATTCTGGCCGCGGGATGGTTGGCCTCCATCATGGTCAGAATAGTTACTCCATCGTTAGTTATAACCACTTCACCGAACTTATCAACCAGCATGGTGTCCAGACCTTTGGGGCCCAGTGTCCCTTCCACCGCGCTGGCAATAGCCCGGATAGCGTTGGAGTTGGTCATCAGCGCAGCCAGACGTTCATCTACCTCAGACCCGGTTGTCGCTTCCCTCTTTAAACTCAAATACGGTTCCTCCTCATTTTCCCGGACCCAAAATCATTCGCTCCATAGCCCGGGAAAGATTCCTGGTCATGGATTCAACAATGCTTACAACTTTGGCATATTCCATTCGCGTAGGCCCAAGTACCCCTATGGATCCTGCCTGCCTACCGCAAATAGAATAGGGGGCCGTAATCATACTGCACTCTCTGATCTCCCGGTGCTTGATTTCATCACCGATGCGCACAGTTACGCCCTCGCCACTCCCCTGATTGGTGAGCAGTTCACGCAGCAAATCCTCCTGCTCAATGATGCTGAGCAGGGTTTTAACCTTTTCAATATTGTGAAACTCCGGCTGGTTTAACATATTAAATACCCCGCCGAGGTAAATTTTATCCTCCTTCTTCAACATCAGGTCATGTAGCAGCTCCAGGGCCAGATCTAGGATATGTTTGTGCCTGGCCAGCTCAAAGTAGATTTCCTTCAACAGAGTAACCTTGATACTCTCAATTGTCAATCCCTGGAGTTTGGCGTTCAGGACTCCGGATATTGTCTCCATATCAGCGGTAGTAATGCTTTCAGGCACTTCGATGTACCTGTGGTGCAACGACCCGTTATCCATCACCACAATCACCATGGCCTGGGAAGGTCGCATTAAAATAAGCTGGATGTGTTTAAAGCTGCCGGCTCCCAACTGTGGAGATATGATTATGGAAGCATACTGGGTGAGGTGGGACAGGAGCTGTCCAGCCTTTTGAATAACCTCGCCTACATCCCTCACTTTTTTCTCAAACTGGCGCCTAATCAACTCCTCTTGTTCTGCCGAAAGCTCTTTCTTCTGCATTAAATAATCCACGTAATAGCGATAGCCTAGCTGCGACGGAATGCGACCGGCAGAAGTATGGGGCTGCTCAATGTACCCCTGTTCCTCCAGGTCCGCCATCTCGTTCCGGATGGTGGCCGGACTCACTCCGAGCCTGTATTTTTTGGCAATGGTCCGGGAACCAACCGGCTCTGCTGTAGCTATGAAGTCCTGGACAACAGCCATAAGCACCTTTTGCTTACGCTCGTCCATTTTCATGCCGGTCCCCCCTTTGTTATTGTTAGCACTCTATGTTGCTGAGTGCTAATGTATTGTTAAATAAAAAATAGCACCAACTACAGCTATTGTCAAGAGAAACAGCTAAAGGTTTAGCTAAAACCAGTTTTTATAAAAGCATCGACCTGTGTTTCAAAACTCAAAGGAATTCACAAAAAACCCGGTTGGCCACCGGCAACCCTTTTTCCGACAGGCGCAAGCATCCATCCCGGGCTTCAATCATACCCTGCTCCAGTAGCCGGTTGATCTGACTGCTGTAAACATCTTCGGCCCGCTTCCCGAAACGCCGGTGAAACAGGTCCAGATCAACTCCCCGGATCAGCCTCATTCCCAGGAACATGAATTCCGACATAGCTATCTTTTCTGATATTACCTCCCTATCCTTTACGGGATATTCTCCCCGGAAAACCTTATCAAAATACAATTTCAAAGAGGTTTCGTTGGCAAAACGCTCACCCCGGAAGCAGGAATGGGCGCCTGCTCCGAGGCCTAGATAAGGAAGGTTCAACCAGTATTTTAAATTGTGAACAGACTGCCTGCCCGGTCTTGCAAAATTGGATATCTCGTAATGTTCGTAACAATGGCCTGTGAAAAAGTCTATTGCTGTCATGTACATGAATAACTCCAGTTCTTCCGGGCAGGGTGCCAGTTTTCCCAGGCTTACCGCCTGCTCCAGGGGCGTCCCCGCTTCCAGCTGGAGCCCGTACAGGGAAATATGTTCCGGGGACAGCTCCACGGCAAGGCCCAGTGTTTCCAGCCAGTCCCCGGCAGACTGGCCTGGAATACCAAAAATCAAGTCAATATTGATATTATCAAAGCCTGCTTTCCTGGCCGCCCGCACTGCTTCCAATGCCGTGCGGGCATCATGAATACGCCCGAGGACTTTTAAAAGCCTGTCATGAAAAGACTGGACACCGATGCTCAGGCGGTTTACACCTGCTGCAGCTAACCGGGCCAGGCCCTCCCGGCTGATAGTTCCCGGGTTGGCCTCTACTGTTATTTCACAGCCCGGCAGGAGCTTGAAAACACAACCCGCATCTTCAATGATGGCTGCAAGCCCGTCTGCCGGCAGGCAGGTGGGGGTGCCACCCCCTATATACAGGCTGGACACTTCCCACTCTTCGCTGGACAGGATTTTCCCGTACAGGTGCATTTCCTGCCGGAGGGCCTGCAAGTAAGTCTGGTCATCCAGAGGATGATAGGGGTAAGATGTAAAATCACAGTACAGGCATTTTCTAACGCAGAAGGGAACATGGATGTATAAACCAATGGCCATGGCTACCCAGGCACTCCTTAAAGCTGAACCTTGCTCTTCAATAACTGGTCTCCTTAACTTCCTTAAATATATAGTACATTCCCTTATTTTAATAAATCCTTTGTTTTAACGGAGCTTCTTCAATTCCTCCACAATGGCATTCTTTTTACCCCCATCCTGAAGCCAGGCCTTTACCTCTCTCCAGACTTCGTTGCAAGGATTATCCGCACTTTTACCCACCACCGTCCTTATTGCCAGGTCAATGCGCTTTCGCTCCTCTTTTGTTTCAGGGGTTATGCCCACTTTACCAAAGAGAGGCTTCAGGTGCCTTAAATAGCAGCTCACCGGCGCCGCCTCCTTTCATATCTATAACCCTTCATATATAAGTATAATAAACCGTATCATAAACCGCCATCATCTATTATCTTTACTTCTCAGCGCTTAAAACAGCCATGAAGGCTTCCTGGGGAATCTCCACATTCCCCACCTGTTTCATCCGTTTTTTTCCTTCCTTTTGCTTTTCCAGGAGCTTGCGCTTACGGGTAATGTCACCACCGTAACATTTAGCCAGGACATCCTTGCGCAAGGCCTTGACCGTTTCCCTGGCAATAACCCTGTTGCCGATGGCAGCCTGAATGGGTATTTCAAACATCTGGCGGGGAATCAGTCCCTTGAGCTTTTCCACAAAATACCTACCTCTGTGGTAAGCCTTGTCCCTGTGAACAATGACGGAAAGCGCATCCAGCACTTCCCCGGCAATTAAAATATCCAGCTTCACCAGGTCAGACTGCCTGTAACCGGCCATTTCGTAGTCAAGGGAAGCGTACCCCCTGGAACGGGATTTTAGCTGGTCAAAAAAATCGTAGATGATTTCACTGAGTGGTATATCGTAGCTGAGCATAACCCGGTTTACGCTCACGTACTCCATATTGGTAAAAACGCCCCGGCGCTCCTGGCAGAGTTCCATTACCGCACCTACGTAATCCTTCGGTGCCATGATCGTGGCTTTGACAAAGGGTTCCTCGATATAAGCAAGCTTGCCGACAGGGGGCAGTTTGCTCGGGTTTTCGATCTCGAGGGTTTCCCCTGCAGTGGTAGTCACCCGGTAGACAACGTTGGGGGCCGTAGTAATCAGGTTTAAACCGTACTCGCGTTCCAGGCGCTCCTGGATAATCTCCATGTGTAACAGGCCCAGAAAACCGCAGCGAAAACCGAATCCCAGCGCCTCCGAAGTCTCGGGCTCATAAACTAAAGACGCGTCGTTTAGTTTGAGCTTCTCCAGGGCATCCCGCAGGTCCTCGTAATCCACCGAGTCCACGGGGTAGAGGCCGCAGTAAACCATTGGGGTCACTTTGCGGTAGCCTGGCAGGGCAACAGGGGAAGGACGGGCGGCTTCTGTAACGGTGTCACCCACCCGGCAGTCCTTCACGTTTTTAATACTGGCCGCCATAAAGCCCACTTCACCGGTCCGCAGTTCATCCACCGTAGCAAGGGCGGGGCGGAAAACACCCACCTCGTTTACCTCGAACTCCTTACCTGTTGCCATCATTTTAACCTGCATGCCTCTTGTTACTATTCCGTCCACAACACGAATATAGGCAATTACTCCTTTGTAGGGATCGTAGTGGGAATCAAAAATCAGCGCCCTCAAGGGCGCCTTTATTTCTCCGGCGGGCGGCGGAATGCTTTTCACAATGCGTTCCAGGATTTCCTTAATGCCCAGTCCGCTCTTGGCCGAGGCCAGCACCGCCCCGGATGCATCAAGGCCGATGACGTCCTCTATCTCCTGTTTGACCCTTTCCGGCTCCGCACTGGGCAGGTCAACCTTATTAATTACCGGAATTATTTCCAGATTATGTTCAAGGGCGAGGTAGACATTGGCCAGAGTCTGGGCCTCAATGCCCTGGGCAGCGTCCACCACCAGCAAAGCTCCCTCACAGGCGGCCAGACTACGTGATACTTCATAAGAAAAATCCACGTGTCCCGGGGTGTCAATGAGGTTTAACTGGTATTCCTGTCCGTCGTCGGCCCGGTAAATCAGCCGCACGGCCTGCATTTTGATGGTTATGCCCCGTTCCCGTTCAAGGTCCATCTGATCCAGTACCTGTTCGGTCATTTCACGTTCACTCAAAGCACCCGTATACTCCAGCAACCTGTCCGCAAGGGTGGATTTGCCATGATCGATATGAGCAATAATACAAAAGTTTCTTATTTTATCCTTGTCCCACTCCATTGAAGGATATCCTCCTTGCTTGTATGGCAAACAACTATATAATTATAACATCAGGGGTCATGGCTCGCAATTACTAACGCTCACCGGGATAGTGTCAAGGCACTGTTTGATAAAGAGAGATAACTATAACCGTCTCAGAAAAGGAC